>CAZTBQ010000014.1:9810-12286 GCA_964612445.1 uncultured Candidatus Saccharibacteria bacterium
AGTTCTGACTCTGAAACGAGCTTCGCAGACTTTGAACTTCTCTTCTTGAGCTCAAATTTTTTACCGGTTTTTGGACTGACCACAACTCGGTATGGCAGACCAATTAAGTCAGCATCGCTGAATTTTGCTCCGGCAGAAATATCCCGTTCGTCATAGAGGACTTCGATTCCTAATTTTTGTAGCTTCTCATAAATTTTCTTTGCAGAACTACCAGAAAGTTCGATTAGATGAATTTTGAACGGAGCTACCTGTTCCGGCCAAATTAAGCCGCGCTCATCATTGAAAATTTCCGCGATTGTTCCCATCAACCTGCTAACTCCAATTCCATAACAACCCATAAAAACTTTGGATTCTTTTCCATCTTTATCTTTATAAGTTAAAGCAAACGGATCGGAATATTTTGTGTTTAGCTGGAATATGTTTCCAACCTCAATTCCATTAGAAGTCTGTAAGTCCAGACCACAGGAAGGGCATTTTTTGGTATCTCCCTCCATAATCTCTTTATTCTTTGCAAAACCACACTTGCAGTGATAAATAAGATCTTCCCCGTGACCCGAGATTACTTGAAACTCGTGAGAGTATTTAGAGAATGTGCCTCCGGAAGCCTCGACTACCAAGACTTTAAGTCCGAGCCTCTTAAATATCTTTTTGTAAGCATTCAGCGCCTTGCCGTAATAAACCAGTAAGTCTTCCGGATTAGCATGAAAGCTATATAAATCCTTCATCTTAAATTCCCTCCCGCGGAGAAGCCCTGATTTTGGTCTGGCTTCATCACGGAATTTATCTTGGAGCTGGTATACTGCGAATGGCAAATCTTTATAGGAGAGAATATATTTTTTTCCTAAAGGGACTACAATTTCCTCATGAGTTGGTCCAAGGGCATACTCGGTATCTTTGAAGTGCGACATTACTTTATATAGCGCCTCAAATGAATCCCATCTACCGGTTGTCTGCCAATTTTCTTTCGGATGAAGTGCTGGCATCAAAATTTCCTGGCCACCAATAGCGTTCATTTCTTCACGAATAACTTTCTCGATCTTCCCCATCACCCTAAGACCTAGCGGTAAAAATGTATAAACTCCGGACATGAGCTTATCTACAAACCCAGCACGGATTAAAAGTTTGGCATTCAATGATTCCTCGTCTTTTGGGGCCTCACGTAAAGTTTTAGTGAATAATTTTGATTGCAACATTACCTATAATTTAACATATGGCGCGCAACAAGCAACCATTTATCTCATAACATATATGTTATGAGATAAATAATCCATATATATAAACGATACTAATAAATACGTTTAATTGATATTTTTCCTTTACTGCCTAAACCGAATCCTCATAACATATATGTTATGATGTGTGATATAATGTGTTTATGCCATCATATCATCGCCCCTTTCGGAAATATACTGAAGAGGAAAAGCGGGAATATATAAACAGAAAAAACGGCGCTCCAACAAAACCGACTAAAAAGCCGATCGAAAAAATTTGCGCCGAGATTGGCTTATTGATTCATGAAATGCGGAAAAACGGCGGGATCTCGCAACGTGAACTTGGGATGAAACTTGGGACATATCAAAGCGCGATTGCAAGACTGGAATCAGGGAGGCACAATATTCAAATTAAAAATTTAGAAAAAATTACAAAATTTTTTGGAAAGAAAATAAAAATATCTATATATTGATCCTTTTTACCTCATAACATATATGTTATGAGGTAAAATCAATTTGCATTAATTAACGCGCATATTGATTAAGTGAAAAAACTCTGACTTGAGGGAGAATTAAAAAATCCGACATATATTTATCTGCGGAGAGTTCTCTGCTTTTGAGGAGATACAGAGGGCACAATGCGAAGTTTCCCGCTGCATAACCTATATATTATGAGGTAAAACCATATTGGAAGTCTTTTGATGCCTGGCACCCAAAGAAAACACGAGATAAATATTCACACTACCATAACATATATGTTATGTGGTAAAACCATAAAAGAGCCTCTTAATATCTGGCATTCAATATGATACCCGAAAGACCATAAACTACCGAGTGTCGCATCTGCTACATTTTTGCCTGAATAGAATTGCTTATTGCGCCAAACACCTAGACAAGCGCCTGACGTGTCCGAATTATATTGCACAACATATATGTTATGAGGTAAAAATTAAATTGAAAGTTTTTGGTACCTAAAATCCAAAGAATATATCTGATAAATCTTCGTACACGCATAACATATATGTTATGTGGTGGAAATTAAATTGAGCGTTTTTTTTGGTGGATAACGTCAAAAAAATATACCTAATAAATCTTTATACTGCGCATAACATATATGTTATGCGATACATTTATATTGTATTTATTTGGAGTTTTGCACCAATCGAGCACAATAACTTGAAGTTTTTGGCAAGGTGTTCTAATCTATCCGCAGAACACTATAAGGAGGATGGCATGGTAGACATTCGACCGACCATTGTTTTCGA
>CAZTBQ010000015.1:0-2367 GCA_964612445.1 uncultured Candidatus Saccharibacteria bacterium
GCATTCAATTAGCTTGTCGATTCGCCCAGCTGAAGCGCGAGAGTGTTCGGATGCGCAGCTGGTCCTTCTACTTACCGACTGAATTTGACAAACATTATCAATGATTAGCTTATTTCCGCTTCGGTTGTCTTCTCTGCCAAAAAGAATCCCAAGACACTCTCTTTTGCCTGTGTCGATTGCCCCAAAAAGAATACTCAAGAAGCACTCTGAGCGCAGATATACAACTGGCTTGGCCAATTATCACCTCCTTCTAAATATATTTTTAGTACTTTCTTCAAAATACTCTTTTTTGACTTTTTGTAAAGTTGGTTCACAATATGCCTAGTATCTTTAAATGCGGAGGAAAAATGGACGCCATCACCCCCTCGATGCTTGCCAAGTCAAGGATAGAAGAAGAATCCAGAAAAATATTCGCTTTGGCCGGCAAAAAAAATAAGGGACTAGAAACCGGAACTGTGATTTTTGCTTTTTTGTATAAAAATGGCATTGTCATTGGAGCTGACCGACAGGTTACTGGCGGATACAAAATTGTTCGCACCAATTTCCCAAAAATATTCAAGATTTCTTCGCGGTCTGCAATTTCATTTTGCGGATCGGTGGTCATGGCTCAAACCATTTCTAGAGTTTATTCAAATATTCTTGCGGAAATTAAATTCCGAATCGAAGAAGAAGTTTATGTCCCTGGGCAGATAAAAATTTTCGAGGGAATTATGGAAAAACTTTCTTTTTTGTTTGATTACGACATTGGAACAATGTTCCATTTCTTGGGAGTTGACCAGAATGGAAAGCCTTATCTTCTTGAGTTTTATGACGATGGAGCAATTGTTAAACCGGATTCGCCGCTAATTGCTGATGGGTCTGGCGGGACTGAGGCGCGAACCACCCTTAAAAACTTTTTTGCAGATAAAGACTTCCGCAAACTTGAGCTTGAAGAAGCTCTGCGGGTTGCCGTGAATACCGTGCGCGTGAGCGCCGAAGCCGATGCAGGAGTTGGCGATCCACGCTTGCAAAGTGCTACTCTTGCGGTTATTGATGCAAAAAAGGGGTTTTATTTTGTCGAGCAGGAGAAGGTCAAGGAACTCATCAAGGAGGTGTGTAGATGACAACAATCGACTCGACTCCTGAAAAGATAATTTATACCCAAAGAGAACTTTTGGAAGCGCCTTTGGCTCTTGCGATTTATTACAAAGAAAAAAAGGAAGAGGGTGTTTTCTTTTCTTCGAAAAGTCAAAGTGACTCTTCGCCTTTCTTTGAAATTAGTCACCCGAAAGGATTGGAATATTCCGGAATTTTAGCCGACGATGATGTTGCCGATGAATCGGTGGCGGTGGGAGTGATTGCCGGGGTCGGAAACAGGTTTGAGCTGGAGCTCTTGGCGAATAAGTATAGAACGTTTTTATTTGCCGAAATTGCCGGCATAGGTATGTACCAAAGTATTTCTCGAGAGATTCGCTTGGCATTCGCCGGAATGATCAATAAAGAATTCCGTAGTCGGGATTCTGATGTTCCCTGCCGAGTAGAAATGATTATTGTTACAAGATTTTTCGAGGAACTGGAAATTGTCCGCATCAAAGGGGATGGGGATTTTCACATGTCTTCTCCGCGGTTTGGCGTTGTGGGCGGATATCGCAAAATTCGCGGTAAAAAAATTAGCGTCCGAGGAATGGCCCTAAAAATGCTAAATCTTTTTTACGAAGAGAACGGTCGTCCGCCCACGCTCAAAGAAGCGAACGACATTGCCAACCTGGCTCTTTCACAAGACAAGCGAAAGATGCCTCATACCTTTGTGCAGACTTTCTCTTTCTGAAATATACGAGATATGGCCCGCCTATGGATTCATGGCGGGTTTTTTATTGCTCCAAAAATCAGAAAATAGAACATAGAACCTAGAATTTAGTGAAATAGAACATAGAACCAAGAAAATAGAATTTAGAATGGAAATCAATGTATTATTCTAAATTCTAAGTTCTAGGTTCTATAAAGAGTTCTAAGTTTTAATCCGTTTTGTCATTCCGGGCTCGCCCCGGAATCTAGTAAACGCACCAATTCTCTGGTCCCGGATGAATATTCCGGCATGACAAAGTCAAGGACTGAATTACAAGCTGGCAATTTACAAACTAACCAAAATAAGGAACTATATAGTCAGAATAAATAAATTATAATTATACTGAACAAATGTTGATTCTGGCCATAGAAACTAGTTGTGACGAAACATCCCTGGCGCTATTGGAATGCTCTGGGCCGATTTCACGCCCTCAATTTAAAATACTTAAACACTTTATTGCATCCCAAATTAAAATCCATGAGCCTTTTGGTGGTGTGGTTCCGAATTTGGCAAAAAGAGAGCACCTCATAAATCTGCCAATT
>CAZTBQ010000015.1:2467-12029 GCA_964612445.1 uncultured Candidatus Saccharibacteria bacterium
TGGAAATGCAGATGCGATTCCGTTTCCTCGTCCGATGATTCACGATAAAAATTATGACTTTAGTTATTCCGGCTTGAAGACTTCAGTTTTGTATTATTTAAGAGATAATCCACAATCAAAACCCGAAGATATTGCGGCGAGCTTCCAAAAAGCTGCTGTTGAAGTGCTAGTTTCTAAAACCGCTAAAGCGGCAAAAGAGTTCGGAGCAAAATCAATAATAATTGCCGGAGGAGTTGCCTCAAGCAAATATTTGCGCGCCGCGCTACAAGCAAAAGCGAAGGAACTTAAAATTAAACTTTTTGTGCCGGAATTTAAACTGAATACTGACAATGCCGGAATGATTGGCATTGCCGGCTACATGAACTTTTTGCGCGGCAAAAAGCATAGTCTCAAAGCTAACGGCGCAATGGAGGTATAAATTTAACCTATAACTTATTACCGATAACTGATCACTTATAAATTAGACCGGAATGCAAAATATCGCATAACATATATGTTATGCGATATTTTATTGCCTCCTACTTAATACTTAACGCTAAACCTGAGCAATCTCCTGTGGTCGAATTTCCTCTTTCTTGAACACAATAAATTTATAGCCCAAAAAGTTTATGAGGAACGCTGAGAGGATGCCGATTACCTTCCCTAAGGTTGCCGCAAGACTTCCGGATGCTCCGTCTCCATCTCCGACAATCTGAACCGCTGCCATGCTAGTTATTGCACCATTAACCAAAGCTGCGGCGCCGGTAACGGCATAGAATTTGATAATCTCCCATATTCTTTTCTCTTCTCGCTTACCCGCTTCGAATGTCCAGAATTTATTCCATAAATAGCTGTTAACCGTAGAAATAACTGCCGTGCCGGTTGCCACGATAAAAAATTTAGTCGTTCCCTCCTTTAAATCCATGAACATAATTCCGAGGTTTAAAAGTCCAAGATCTAAAAATGTATTCGAAGAACCAACTGCGGCGAACTTTCCGAACTGATATGCAACTTTAACAAATTTTGAAATAAAAGATAAAACGTAAAGTGCCAACGGTGCCAAAATCGCGAAAAATGCGACCACTAAAGCATGCAACCAAAATGTTCTAGGTAGATCTAATCCGATAGTGTTGAAAATAAACTTTTGTATTTCTGGCCAGAGATTATAGATTAGCGGCTGAAATGCCAAACCTACCTCTGCGCCGATTACTGCCGAAAATATTGTGTCTTTTTTTGTCATATCATATATAGTACCTAGAAATTAGAATTTAGAAAATAGAAAGCTCAGAAAGTAGAACATAGAACCGAGAATTTAGAATGAATTAAGAGGACAAGAACGAAGCTGAATCCCGCCTGCCGGCAGGCAGACATCAAGTATGAGATGACAAGCGAGGCTAGCTCTTGCTGGCTATTTTTACTATTTTTAGAAATTCTTTGGGATCTAGACTTGCGCCACCGACCAAAGCACCGTCAATTTTTGGCGAACTTAAAAAACTTTCTGCATTCTTTGGATTTACAGAGCCGCCATACACAACCTTTACGGAATTTATCTTTCTAACCATTGATTCTCGAATAAAATCTGCCATTTCAAAAGTCTCTTGCGGCTTATCCGCTCGGCCCGTGCCTATCGCCCAAACTGGCTCATAGGCGATGACTATTCCGTTTCTGCCGGGAAGTCTAATGCTATATAAATCAGTTTTTAATTGCTCTCCGACATAAGCCTTGGCGGAAGTAAAACCACTTCTCCTGACCTCTAACGGCTCTCCAACGCAAAGAATTGGAGTTAATCCAGCTTCCAAGACTGCCAAAACTTTCTGATTGATTTGTTCATCGGTTTCTTTCAAATATTGCCTCCTTTCAGAGTGACCTAGAATAACGTACTTTACGCCAGCAGTTTTAAGCATAGCGGCAGAAATTTCTCCGGTATAATGACCATCTTTCTTTTTGGGATTTATCCAAAAACAATTTTGAGCTCCAAGCTTAAAATTTGGGTTGCTAAATTCTTTAATATTCAACTCTGGAGGGCAGACAACCACATCAACATTTTTTTCTTTTGGAAAATTTTTCCAGGCTGTCGGGTTGGAATAATTTAACTTATGATTTGCAATAATTAATTTAGACATCGGGTTAAGTATAGCATAAGGCAGAACCTAGAACATAGAATTTAGAAAATAGAATATTGAATATTTAGTTACTTTTCGCCTGCAAATAGAAAAAATATTGAAAGAATACCAAGGACCATGCCGACCAACTGAAGACGAGTAACCTCTTCCTTGTATAGCAGCACCCCAATTACCGTAGCAAGAATCGCGGAGGCAACTGAAAATATTATTGCACCCTTTGCAAGCCCGGAGCCATACTTGAGGGCAAATAACCAAAAAGTATTGGCGATTACGTATGCCAATATTGCGCCGATTGCAAAGTAAATCGGCTTACCGACCGACCACTCCTTCGATAAAATATCGGCGACGATCTCAAAAACAATTAATAGCGAAAGCGGCAATAGCCAATGCATATCACAAGTATAGTCGATTTATAACTTAGCGCCAAGATATTCGGAAGCTTCCATAAACTCATAAATAATGGTATAAAATATTGGCCTTAGCTTTTGGTATTTGTAGTAAGTATAAGTAATAAGTGATTGATTTCTGAATGGCGCCATCGTCTAGTGGCAGGACAGGTGGTTCTCATCCACCAAACAGGGGTTCAATTCCCCTTGGCGCTACTCTTAACAAAAAACACTCGTAAGAGTGTTTTTTGTTGGCGCCAAGGGGAATTGAACAGCGAAAGGGGTCGGGAAATTATCGTAGCTCTTGGAGCGAAGCGACTTAGAGATACGGAATCCCGCGTATTTCGCGGGACCGCAGAACCGTGGGTTCCTAAAGCGCAGTCCCGCATTTGCGGGACGAGCAGTGAAATTCCCCTTAGCATTACTAAATAAGCATCCTCTATTTGGTTTCTTGCCCAACTTTAATCTCGTTGACCAACTTCTCTAAATTCATAGAATGAGAGCCTTTAACCAAAACCGAGTCCCCTTTTCGGATAGCTTTTTTAACATCGGCGATGACCGCGTCCACATCGTCAAAAACAAAAATATTCTTTTTTGCCATTCCAACATTTTTGGCGCCCTCGGCGATAAAGCGCGAACGAGAGCCAACCGTGAAAAGAATATCAACAAATTGCCCTGCGAGCGCTCCAACCTTTTCGTGCTCTTCCATTGCATATTTACCTATTTCCAGCATGTCCGCCAGAATCGCAATCTTGCGCTTGGCAGGGATCGCGGCAAGTGACTCTAATGCCATTTTCATAGATAGTGGACTGGCGTTATAGGAGTCATCCAAGACAATTGAGTTATTTATTCCTTCAATTACACTCATCCTATGTTCTGCCGGTTTGTAGTTTTTAGTTAGTCCTTCGGCAATATTGTGAAGATTCATTCCAAAAGATAAGCCCACACATGCTGCGGCTGCAGAAGCATACGCTTGATGCTTCCCAAATATTCCATTCAACTTTATTGGAACGAAGCTTCCACCATATTCAAGCTTAAACGATACTCCGGTAGGACTTCCCATCTGATCTTTACTCTCAAAATTAGTTATCCGAACGCTGGAATTCTTTTCAAAACCAAAAGTTATTAATCTGCCCCTAGTTCTCTCTTTGAGTTCCATGACCGTTTTATCATCGCCATTCAATACTGCGTGCCCCATAGATAATAAGCTTTCCACAAGTCTTCCCTTCTCGCGAGCAACAGCTTCCGGCCCGTCAAAAAATTCCACATGAGCGGGTGTTTCGCCGATAGCGGTAATTACTCCGACATTTGGCTTGGCAATGGAAAGCAAATATTTCATATCCCCAGGTCTATCAACGCCATATTCCAAAATAAGAATCTCCGGATATTCAACTTTTTTAAATAAATTACGGATAGAATTAAAGATTACTTTTAGCCAAAAAAAGGTTCCTTCTATTTTTTTATATGAACCCAAAATAACCAAAGGAAGTCCAAGCTCATTATTAAAATTTTCGCGAGTGAACCGCACCGTCCTGCCCTCGCGAAGAACTGCGGCAATTGCCAACTTGGCGCTGGTTTTTCCAACACTACCGGTTACGCCAACAATTGTTGGTCGATATTTCTTCAAAGTTAGTATGGATAACTCTTTTAATACCCAACGTAAAATTTTTATTAAATATTCTTTCATTTATTTGTTAATCCTGTCTGGCGGTATTGAGTAATATTGGAGCAAGAACTTTGCTAGCTCTTTAAATGCTGGCACAACGGTTTCACCTGCAAGCGGAGAACCCTCCGGTTCATCGATCTTTATGAGAACAGTGAACTTTGGATTGGTTGCCGGAGCAAAACCTACATAGGTATCGATAACTTTATCTGTGTATCCTCCATTCCTTAAATCTGGTACCTGGGCGGTTCCGGTCTTACCGGCAACCGTATATCCTTCAATACTCGCGAGCCTCCCTTTATCCACCGCGGAAATCATCATGTTAGTAACTTTTTTTGCGGTATCTTCAGATATCACTCTTCGAATTTCTTTTGAGCCAAGTTCTAGATTTAAATATGGACGCATTAGTTGACCACCATTTGCAATTGCTGAAATTGAATTTATTAACTGCAGAGGTGTCACCGAAACTCCTTGCCCGAATGCGGCGTTGGCGAACGCAACTGCCGAAGATTTCGGATTAATATTGCGCAAATCTCCCTTTACTTCTCCTGGCAAGTCGATATCTGTCCTCTCCCCAAACCCAAATTTTTTAATATAATCCGCGAAAGCTGTATGTCCAACTAGTTTTTCTGCGTAAGCTGTACCGGTATTTAATGACTTCTCAATGATATTTGTCATTGTTACTTTGCCGTAAGCTTTACCATCCCAGTTTTTAATTGTATAACCACTTAACTTTACGGAGCCGGTATCCACAAATGTTGTATCTGGAGTAAATTTATCGGTATCAATTCCAGCGGACATTGTAAGAACTTTGAATACCGAACCGGGCTCATAAACTTTTTCGATTGCCGGATTGATAAAATTCTCCATTTTCCCGGAGGAATAATTATTTGGATCAAAATTTGGCAAACTCCCCATCGCTAAAATTTTCCCGGTCTTCGGCTCTTGAACAATCACTGTTCCACTTTCGGATCTGGAATTGGCAACTAGCTTTGCCAAAACTAGCTCGGCTTCTTTTTGTATATTTAAATCGATTCCAACCAAAAGATCTTCGCCATTTATTGCTGGCTCTTCATCGTTTTCTTTTTTATCCGATACGCCAGATAATTTTTCGTTATAAAATTTTTCCAAGCCGGTCCTCCCGGTGTCCGCAGACTGCTTATCGTCTGGGCCAACAAAACCTAAGGACTGGGCGAATAGATTCCCTAAAGGATATGAACGACTGGAATAATTTCTAACAAATATACCTTTTTGTCCCAACTCTCCAACTTTGGCTATCTGCGAATTGTCGGCTTTCTTTATTACAGACACATATCCGTTCTTTACCGAGATTTTCTTTAGAGCTTCTTCGGGCGATATCCCGGAAATTATTGATATTGCATTTGCGACCTCTTGTTTGTCTTCAACTTTAGAGGTATCCACGTATATTTCCGGAAATTCTTTATTGGCTGACGCTGAAAACTTTTTGCCATCCTTATCTACAAAATATATAGTCCCTCGACGAGAACTCTTCATACTGGAAAGCACGCTCTGCTGTTCTGCTTGCGCAAAATAATAAGACCCATCATTAAGCTGTAAATCATAAAGACGAAAAATAACCCCAATAAAGGCAACAGAAATTCCGCCTAAAATTAATGCGAAGCGAGCTCCCATCTGGACTGTTCTACGTATTGTGGCTTTTCATCCCTAACCAGACCTTTGGCGCTTGCAAACTGCTCAACTTTCGCTTCTTCAAATAACGCAAAATATCTTTCTTTTAATAAGATATTTTCCGATTCAACTTTGTTTAAATTTGATTTCAGCTCGCTAATCCCGTGTTTTAAATTAACTGTTTCGGCATAAGTGTTAATTAGAAAAATCACACCAAAAACTAAGGTTGCGAATGATGCAAAAATGACTAGTATTGGAAACTTTTTTATTCTTTTTTCTTTGGATGTCATTTTTTTAATTCTGCTATTCTTAGTTTTGCCGACCTGCTTCTTGGATTCTCCGCTGCTTCTTTTCGCGTTGCCGTGAGCGGCTTCTTTGTTAAAATTTCCAGTTCACCATTTTTCTTTCCATCTCTAAAAAAATTCTTAACTATTTTGTCTTCCAATGAATGAAATGAGATTATCGCTACCCGACCACCCGGCTTAAGTATTTCCGGAAGTTCCGTTAATACCTCTTTGAGATTTTCCAACTCTCGGTTCGCATAAATTCTCAACGCTTGAAATGTTCTGGTTGCCGGATTGATACGTCCGCGCTCATAGATTCTTGGAAGCGCTTCGGAGATAATTTTTGCAAGATCCTGACTTCCTCTAATCTTGTGCAAATTTACCTTTATTGCCTTAGCGATCCTCCCCGCCATTCTTTCTCCTCCGTACTCGCGAATGATTCTTTCTAACTCTGGGGTCTTAATCTTCTGAAGCATCTTTCCCAGCGGCTCGGCATTTTTATCGTAAGTCATCAGAATCGGTTCATTCTCTTTGCCGGCGAAAGCAAAGCCTCGGCCGGATTCAAGTTGATTTGAAGAAAACCCGAGATCCAAGAGAAGTACATCTGCCTTTCCAAGATTTTCCTTCTCAAGAATTTCTGGAAGTTCGGCATAGTTCCCCTGGACTAGAAAAATATTCTTCCCGGACAGCTTTTCTTTTGTTTTTGAAAGCATATCCTCATCCAGATCAACTCCAAGGAATTTACCTGTTGGGCCGATAAGTTTTATAAACTCTGTGGCGTGCCCTCCTCCATTGACTGTTCCGTCAATAACAAACGCACCGGGCTCAAGGTGTAAATTCTCCAGAATAGTTTCTAAAAGTACTGGTATGTGGGGCATATATCTTAAATACCTAGCTCTCCAAGTTTTTCGGCTATTTCTTCGGAAGAACTTTCGGTTTTAGCTGTGTATTTTGCCCATCGCTCGGAATCCCAAATTTCAATTCGATTATAAAGGCCAGCAACTATCGCCTGCTTTTTAAGATCTGCGAATTTTCGTAAATAATCAGGAATAAGAATTCTTCCCTGGGCATCGATCTCAACATCCGTTGCACCGGAAAGCATAAACCGACCGAAGGCACGCGAATCGGCTTTGGAAATTGGCAAGGAAATTAATTTGGCAGCAAGTATTTCCCACTCCTTGGCGGAAAACACGAATAGACAATTATCCAATCCTCTTGTGATAATTGCGCCAACTCCAAGCTTCTCCCTGAATTTAGCAGGAATAGCTACTCGACCCTTTATATCGACATTGTGTTTGTATTCTCCGAGTAACATTTTATTTATCCCCAGAAGTGGCTCTTTTTCCCCAGTTTTATCCACAATTCCCCACTTCTCTCTAATAATAGCCCACTTCTGTTCTAAGTCAAAATAATATGGCGTCGCGAAATGTGGCATTAACCCCAGTAAAATAAGGATGATTTGAGATTTATGCAACTAAATAAAAAAGATATGCACAAGCGAAAAGAATATTGTAAAAAAAGATTTCCCCACATGGGAAACCTGCAGCGTATAACGCGTAATTTGTAACACATAAATCGAATTAAAAGTCTTTCCATTGCAAAATACACCGCAAAAACTTATATTTTAGTAGTCTTTGGGAATTAAAAGCGCGCATAGTTGGATCCATAGCTCAGTGGTAGAGCGTTCCGTTCACATCGGAAAGGCCACAGGTCCGATCCCTGTTGGATCCACAAAATAGTTAACCCAACTTTGTCGCTGGTTCTCTCCGCGACTCTCAGGGCAAAGCGACCCAGTGTTGGCGTAATCCCGCTCGACGGGAGAACCCAGTATCGTCCACGTGGGTTGTAAATTCGATTCCTATGCGCGCGCGATCAAAAAACAGCCTCGCTTTGCGGGGCTGTTTTTTGATACTTAACCTTCAAATATTTCCTTCGTACAACTTATTAATTTCCGGCTTCCTGTTGCGCCATTAGAATTTTAACTTTCTCCAGAATTTCATTTATCGGATGCTGACTTTTAATAAAATAGTCTTTTGCCCCAAGATCCAAAGCCATTTTGATGTCGCCATCTTCACCTAGATTTGAAACTACAATAACCGGAATTATTTGGGTCTCTGGGTCTGCCTTTATAGCTTTCAGGACCTCGAATCCATTCTTCTTCGGTAACACTAAATCCAAAATAATTATAGACGGCATAAAACTTTTCGTATCTGAAATTGCCACTTCCCCATCTCCGGAAACTTTTGTATCAAACCCGGCTTTATCAAATTTCTCCTCTAAAACTTTGGATAGCACCTGCTCGTCTTCAACAATCAATATTTTCATTAAATTTTTATTACTTGATTTTTGGCTTTTTCGGCAAAACCGACAACATCTTTAACAATCACGCCGCTTTTTTATCCTGCAACCCCAAGCGTATTTCTAAGTATACCGTTAGTCCTAGATTACTTCAATATTCTTAATAAAAATTTGTGAATATTTGCTGCGTTGGCCCACAATCCAAAAAAAACAAAAAGCCCCGCAAAACGCGGGGTTCCTGTGGAAAACTGACGATTATTGTATTTCTACAGTGGCGCCAGCTTCTTCCAATTTCTTCTTGAGTTCTTCGGCTTCTTCTTTCTTCAAATTTTCTTTGACAACTTTCGGAGCGCCATCTACCAAATCTTTGGCTTCCTTGAGACCCAGACCGGTAACTTCGCGAACGATCTTGATGACATTTAACTTCTGTTCTCCGGCAGCTTTCAAATTAACGTTGAAAGCAGTTTTCTCCTCGGCAGCGGCGACAGCTGGACCTCCAGCCATTACTGGAGCGGCGGAAGAGATTCCGAACTTTTCTTCCATAGCCTTCACGAGCTCGATCAATTCGGCAACGGAAAGCTTTTCAATCTTTTCTATTAATTCGTTATTTTTTTCTGACATATTTTTATTTTAATTTATTACGACCTTAGGCTTGTTTGGATTTTTCATTTAGGATATGCATAAATCCACGAATCGGGGCAACGAGCATTCCAAGAACCTGAGCCAAAGCAACTTCTCGTGGCGGCAATTGTCCGTAGTAAACTACAGTCTTCGCATCCACTGCCTGCTTGGAAGATAAATCGTATCCACCAAGAATTTTTTTCATTGCGTCGGCTTTCGCTTCCTTGTCGGTTCCGCCAAGTCCACTAAAGAACTTGAAAACCGGAGAGCTCGCTTCTTCCATTGTCTTTGGCGAGAAAATTGTGCCGACTGAAGAATCGTACTGTCGTACGTCCAAGTCGATCCCCTTCTCTTTCAGCAAAACGTTTAAGAGTCGTTTTTTAATTACGATGGTAGATCCGCCGGTTGCAGATACTTCCCTTCGTAATTTACGGACTTCTTCCGTTGGTACCTTTGTGAAATTCACAAAGACCATCGCGTTGTTTGCATCAAGCATTTTCTCTGCCTTTTTAATTTCGTCTTTCTTTTGTACTTTAGACTTCATGCAATTTTCTTTTA
>CAZTBQ010000016.1:0-6537 GCA_964612445.1 uncultured Candidatus Saccharibacteria bacterium
CTACATCCACCCCATGGACGCGTACTACCGGTATACTACAGCCCGTAACGAGGAGCTAAATGATCGAGGGTCATTTAGTCCGAGTGCCCTGGATGCAAGCTCTGCTTACAGCCCGAATACAATTGTGAAATATTCCGTGTTAGGTGTTTATTTTACAATAGATTTATCGTTCGACAAATACAAAAATACCCCATCTGGGGTATTTTTGATCAATTATTTAGCTTTGGCGGCTTTTTCGGTCTTCGCTGCCTTTGCTGGTTTTTCCTTAACTTTTACAACCTTAGCAGTGGTTCGAATACATCGAGTGCAGAGCTTGGCTCTTTTGCCATCAAGAAGAGCCCACTGTAAGTTTGGGTATCTTCGGGACTTTTCAACTGGGTTATAGTGACCACGGAGCAAGACTCGCTTTCCGCGAATTACTGATCCTTTGGCACATTGGGCACACTTAAACATATTAATTTAGTAGAGTAACTATACTTTAAAAATCAAAAAAATGCAAGATTTATGGGATTACTCACCAACCACCAGCTTTTTGGACTTTTGCTTGCTCTTTTTAGGAAGGCGAATGGTAAGAATGCCGTTTTTAAAGTCTGCTTTGGCGGATTCCGCATCGACTTCTTCCGGAAGAATTATTGATCTGGAAAATCGTCCCCAATAGCATTCTTGTAGATCGTAGTCTTCTTCTTTGAGGGTTTTATCGTGATGTCTTTGTCCTTTAATCGTAATTGAGTCGGAAGTGACATCAATGTCGATATCTTTTGGATTAACACCGGCGATTGCAGATTCAATTACTACTTCTGACGCTGTTCGATAAACGTCCAAGGTGAGTACTCCTTCTCCTAAGTCTTCGGTTAAAAGAGATTCTTTCTGTGGTGGAGGAAGGGTAACTTTTTTTTCGGCAAGCTTGCTTGCGCGAGCGAGTTCAATTTCGTAAAGCTGATTAAGTTCCTCGTCGCTTCCGCTTAATGGTCGTGGCTTAAAAAATTTTTCTTCCATAGTTATATTTTTTTATTTTTCAGTTTGTCGAAATCATTTAGAACAAAGAATCCTAGCACTAAAAGGAACAAGATCGGCTCCATGTAGGTGCCTCCATAGATAAGTATAAGATAGTTAAAAACTGCGTGCAACAAAGTCGCATAAATTATACCTTTTAGAATCAATGTTTTTTTGCCGAATTCGCGGATAGACAATGCCCAGAAATAGCCGATTATCGCGCCCATTAAAGCGTGGAGCAGGGTTGCCCCAACGAATCGGAAACTAAGCATGGCGAGGGCGCTGGATATTACTGGTCCTGGAACTGCCGTGTTGTGTATGGTGGAGAGCTTGTCGAGAGGATCTAGTAGCACGCCGATATTTTCGAGGGTTGCGAATCCGATTGAGGCGGTTAGGGAATAAATCATTGCGTCCATTGGTTCATCGAATGCTTTATTTTTATGAATAGAGAAAAATGCCGAACCGAATTTAAAGATTTCCTCAATCAATGCCATTAGAAGAAGGGTGATGACTATCCATCCAATATCTATGAATTGGCTTTTGTTGTTAAATAGAAGACTGTCTAGGGAGAGGTTGGGAAAGTTGTTTACAATAACTAATTGGACAATAAGCGCCGCGCACGCGCTAATAATACCGAATACAAATGCCTTAAAAATTAATCTTTTTGGTTCCGGATTGGTGTCTTCTTGTAGATAGAAATAAAGCCAAAATAGTCCTGGGATTATGCCAAAAAATAAAGCTAATAGAAACATTGTTTGAATTATATCAGAAAATTAGTCCCAATTCTCAACCAAGAGTAGTTTTTCTGGGGAGAACTTTTCATAAACAGCTTCGGTGACAAATGGAACAAATGGGTGGAGGAGTTTTAGAGAGTCTAGTAGTAATTTTTCCAAGAGATAATAAGCAGATTGTTTTTCGGAGTCGGTTCCGGTTTTGAAAAAATCTTTATTTTCTTCAATTACTTTATCCGCGAAAGTATGCCAGAAATAATGGTAGGCTTTTTCTCCGGCCAAATGAAGTTCAAATTTTTCCAAATGATCGACAATCTCGGTTTTTGATGCGGCAAATTCCGCAAGTCTTTGTTTTTGGGCTTCGCTTAGTTCTGGAATTCCGTTAAGTTCAACTTTATTCATCATGACAAAGCGCGCGGCGTTCCAAATTTTAGTGGCAAAATTTCTATATCCGCGAACTCTATCTTCGGAGAGCTTAACGTCGTTTCCCGGAGCGGCGCCGATAATCAGGGCTAAGCGAACGGCATCAGCTCCGTATTTGTCGGAAAGTTCCAGCGGGTCAATGGCATTTCCAAGGGACTTGGTCATCTTTCTGCCTTTTTCATCGCGAACCAGCCCGTGCAAGTAAACATTTTCAAATGGAACTTCGCCGAGCAAAAATCCGGACATCAAAACCATTCTGGCGACCCAGAAGAATAAAATGTCGTATCCGGTTTCGAGAACGGTTGTTGGGTGATAGGTTGCTAGGTCGCTTCCTGAGACTGGCTTGCCCTGAGCAAGGTCGAAGGGCCAACCTAAAGTGGAAAATGTCCAAAGTCCGGAAGAGAACCAGGTGTCGAGAGTGTCGGAGTCTTGTTCCCATGTTTTGTCTTCGGGAGGATTTATTCCTACATAGAGATTACCAGCCCCAGGCTGGTCCGCCTCTGGCGGATACCAAGCGGGAATTCGGTGTCCGTACCAAATTTGGCGAGAGATGCACCAATCGCGAAGATTATCTATCCAGTGGTAATAAACTTTTTCAAATCTTTCAGGGTTTATTTTGATTTGTCCGCCTTCAACGCTTGCGCGCATTAATTTTTTAAGAGTGGTGACTGAGCCGGAAGGGACTCCGTTTATTTTTGATTCTGGTAACGTAAATTCTTTATTGACATCAATAAACCATTGGAGTTTTGGCAGTGGTTCAACAATTCCTCCGGTTCTTTCAGCGGTAGAAATATTTTGGGTAACCTCTTCTTCTTTAACTAGTAGTCCGGCGGTTCGTAGCCGATCTACAATAATTTCACGAGCTTCGATGGTTTTTTTGCCGGATATTTCTGGGTCATCAGAAATCATTTTGGCGTATTCGTTAATTACTTGCTTAAGCGGCAAATTATTTTTCTGTGCCATATCCCAGTCGATTTGGCTGTGAGCAGGAGTTACTCCAAGCGCACCGGTCCCAAAAGCGACATCAACGTTCTCATCGGCGATAATTTTAATGGTTAATTTTGTGCCGACAAAATCTACACTAAATTCTTGACCGATATATTGTTTGTAACGATCGTCATTTGGGTTAACGGCAACCGCGGTGTCACCAAGCTTGGTTTCGGGTCTGGTGGTCGCGACTGCAAAAGGGAAGTCAGCGGAATATTTGAATGTGTAAAATTTAGCTTTGCGTTCCTCGTAAACAATTTCATCATCGGAAATAACAGTCTGTCCTTTTGGATCCCAGTTAACAACTTTGTAGTCGCGGTAAATGAGTCCCGCGTCGTACATTTTTTTGAAGGCTGTTTTGACCGCAAAATTTCTTTTTTCGTCCAAAGTGAATGCTTCGCGTGACCAATCTACCGAAGCGCCCATGCGGCGAATTTGGTTGACGATAGTGTCGTGGCTTTCTTTGGCGTAGGCGTCAACGCGTTTTAAAAATTCTTCACGGCCAAGGTCGTGACGATTTACGCCTTCTTTTTTATAGATTATGGATTCAACTTTCGATTGAGTGGCAATGGCGGCGTGGTCTGTGCCCGGTAGCCATAAGGTTTTGGAACCTTTCATCCTGGCAAAACGAACCATTATATCTTCTACGGCAAGCATGGCAGCATGGCCGATGTGGAGAGTGCCGGTGACATTGGGCGGTGGGAGAATAATCGAAAATACTCCAGCTTCTTTTTTGGTGCGGCCGTCAGTTTCACATTTGTCCGGATTAAAGTAGCCGGAATTCAGCCATTTTTCGTAGATGCGTTCTTCGGTTGCTTTGGAGTCATATTTTGGTTCCATTTCAGTCATATTGGTCTATTTTATGATAAAAAAGTCTATTTTCCAAGTATTATTGACATGGGTGTTTTAAGGGAGTACAAATTTAATCAGTTAATTTAAGCGGAGAACGAAATGCCGAAGGCTGCAATTCTAGTGGGAATCGCGGGTTCAAAACGCAAGTTTATTGCGGGACAGATGTCCGAACTTTGTTTCTATTTACGGATTGACGGGGTAGAGATTTCTGAATCAACGTGTTTTGCGCCGCATTGGCAGATTCTTGGGTCGCTAAACGAGGATCTTTGTGATTATGCCAAAAGTGTACAAAAGGAGCTTGTTGGTTTTGTTCGCTATCATCACATCGCCAGCTCGGCAGTCTACGAGTTTATTATTTGTAATGGTTGGCGTAATAACTTTGAAACCGGAGAAGATGTCCGTTGCCAGCCTTTGCCAATTCAAGCGATTGATGTGTTTAGAAACGAGCTGATTGCTTGCGGCCTCAGGGAAGCCAAGAAGTAGTAACCCGATTATTAGATTGGGTTTTTTGACAAAAGTTTAAAAAATATATATAAATCAGGTAGTTTTTTGGAAGGAGGCGAGGAAGTGGTTAAGCCAACCGTGAAATTACTGACGGAATATCGAGGAATGCATTATTCGATTTATTTGGCGACAGATTCTTCCGAGGGTCGTGCATATATTTTTAGTTTCTGGAAAGGAGCGCTTAATCATATTTGCCCTTGTTGTTTATTGCCGGAACACCGCTGGGATATCTCTAAGCAAATTGCCATTGCGGCAAACGCTTTAGTGCCAACGGTTACTCTGACTGTTTATTGGCTGAGCCCGCATCGCCATGCGAACGGCAAGGGGTTTGGCGAGGATGTATATAAATTTAATGATTTTACTTGTTGTCGAGCAAATTTTGTTTCAATCCTTGAAGACGAATTACCCCTTAAAATTAAGGAGGCAATTGCCGATTTAAAGTGACTACTTAAAAACCCGACTTATGTCGGGTCTTTTTTTGTTGATCGAGCACATGTAGTGTGCTCGATTTAGTTATTCCAAGTTGGCCGAAGTTTTTGGAGTTTATGATATGGCCACCCGATTTATTAAGGGGTTTATTTCCTGTAATTTTTCTGTTAGAGTTCATAAATAAATTTATGAAATTATTCCCGATATTTTCCACGACTTTGTCGTGGGCAAAATATCGAGGATCCTCGCCTCTGTCGGAGGCGGGACAATAAAAAAATAATGAAACTATCAATTGGAATCGTCGGTTTGCCGAACGTGGGCAAATCCACCCTTTTTAAAATATTGACCAAGTCAGATGTACATATTGCCAACTATCCGTTCGCTACTATTGATCCGAATGTCGGCGTGGTTGCGGTCCCGGATGAGCGCCTAGAGAAGTTGGCGAAGCTAAGCAATTCTAAAAAAATAATTCCGGCGGTTGTAGAATTTTACGATATTGCGGGGCTGGTTAAAGGGGCGAGCCAAGGAGAAGGTTTGGGTAATCAATTTTTAACTCATATTCGTGACACTCAAGCAATCACTATTGTTCTGCGTGTATTTTCTAACCCAGAGATTATTCACGTGGAGGGCGCGCCTGATCCGATTCGGGATATGGAGATTATCAATGCCGAGCTTCAGCTTAAAGATTTGGAAACTATTGAAAAGCGGTTGAAAAAATTAGAGGGAGAGGCAAGGGCGGGCGATAAAAAAGCAATTAAAGGTTTGGAAGTTATAAATCAGGTTAAGGCTAATCTTGAAAAGGGAGGCTTGGCTTTGGAATATCGAGACGAAGAGATTGTTAAGGAGATGACTCTTTTGACTGCTAAGCGACAGGTTTATTTACTAAACGGAACAGAGCCGGAGGTTTCGGAAGAATTAAAAAACAAAATTAAAGATTTTGGCGCGGACTACGTGGTTGCCGATCTGTCGGAAGTTGAGTCTGTAGATTTTTTGATTAAAAAAGCTTATGAGGTTTTGGATTTGATTAGTTTTTTAACGACTGGGGAAGATGAAACTCGTGCGTGGACAATTTACAAAGGTTCAAAAGCGCCGGAAGCTGCTGGAGCGATTCACACCGATTTTGAAAAGAATTTTATTCGTGCGGAAGTTGTCGGCGCAGAGGATTTGCTAAAAGTTGGCGGATGGGTTCAGGCCAAACAAAAAGGATTGCTTCGCGTGGAAGGGAAGGACTACATCGTTCGTGACGGTGATGTCATGGAAATACGTCACGGATAATTGTTGATGGGGATGCCTGCCCCGTAAAAAACGAAGTTTTCTTCGGGGTGATGGAGATAAGACACGGGTAAGGGTGCTCAAATTAGTATTCTGCACTGTACACAATCGCCAGCTCTAGCGGCTGGCGTTGCCAGATCTCAGTACTTTTACCCCGCCAGAGGCGGGGAACAAGCTAAAAGTACTTCCGATAGCCAGTGCAAAATACTAATTTTCGCGGTTGGAAAAACGTCATCAAGCTTTTTGTGCCTCCGATGGCCAGTTTAAAACGTTAATTTCGCTTGGTTATTTTTTTGACAAAATAATAGGTAAGTGGCAATATGTGGGCAGTTAATTGAGAAGGAGG
>CAZTBQ010000016.1:6637-11908 GCA_964612445.1 uncultured Candidatus Saccharibacteria bacterium
TTTTTGCTTTGAATTTTTTCACCATCACCACACTTCTTGAAGCTGTTAGGAATAAAACCGTTGTATCCCCTGAGCTGTGGTGGCTGTTGGCTGTTATTGTTTTTATCAATGCAGTTACATTTGTGGTTCTTGCGATTCCAATTTATCGAGAAAGCGTGAAGTGTGGATTTGGTAGGTTGGTTGCCCCAAGTGATTTGAGGCTTGGCAAAAGATTCCTAATTACTCATTCGGTTTATGATGGTGACCGTGGTTATACTTATGTAATGTTTTATTGCAACTTGTATAGTCGGATTTGTAAAATTGAAGGGAAGAAACCTGATGGAGCTACTCATCTGTTGATTGCTGGCGACTCAATTAATCAACGGTTTGAGTATATTGAGGTTTCTCCGGAGATGGTTACCATCTTGAGGTAATAAAGTTTAGGCATGTTGCCGCTCATATTGAGCGGTTTTCTTTTTGTAAACCCTGTAGTAGATCTGGCACAGGACGAATGCGAAACATTTTTTCATAAAAAATGTAAGTGCCAGATTCACTACGGGGTAAAAAAAGAACTCCCGGAGTACGGGAGTTGTGGGTAGGGTTCGAACGGTGAGAAATAATCTCTGTGCTCGGCTTCTGCCTTGCGATGCGTCTTAGGCGATGAAGAATTTCTTCACCCTTCGACCCCTCCTTTTGGTGCTGATTAAATTATAAAACCTTCAATTGCCGACTGTCAAAAAAAAGAAGCCCTGGCGTTCCAGGGCTTGGGGAGGGTGGGCGACGCGCTTCTGTTGCGTCTAGACGAGGACCGTGAACTTCTTCATCGGCGAGCCCCTCTCTTGTGGGCTAATTAAATTATTATAAATTCGCAATCTTGAGTCAAGGATTTTATATATGTACAAACGAAAACAAAATGTATCGCATAACATATATGATATGCGATACATTTTGATAATAGGATAGGAATATTTAAGTTCTGGAATCCAGCGCGCCGGAGAGGGTTTGGTCGTCGGCAAATTCAATTTCTCCTCCGGTTGGTAGCCCGCGTCCAAGGCGGGTTATTTTTTTAGAATAATTTTCCAGCTCACGTTTTAAAAGGGAAGCATTCCAGTCGCCAATACTAGTTGGGCTGATTCCAAGAATTATTTCTTCGGCTTTGCCACTAAATTCGTTTTGGATTTTATTTTTTAAATTTTCGATTCTATTTTTTTGCCAGTCTTTAAGCGCGCCGGTTTTTGGAATTTGTCCAAGTACCAAATAAACGCCATTATAATTTTTGGCTTGCTCGAGAGATATTAAATCGGTTTCTTTCTCCACGATCATGATTGTATTTTGCTTGCGAGACTTATCTCGACAAATATCACAAAGACCGTCCAGATTTTCGTGTATGAAGTAGCAGTTGGTACAGCTTCGGATATTTCCCTGGAGAGTTTGCAAAGCCAAAAGCAAGTTTTCGGCTTTTTGATATCCATTTTCCGCCAAATAAAAGGCTAACCGAGAAGCTTGCCTCGGACCTAATGATGGTAGGTCGGATAGAGCGTCTATTAAAACCTGAATCGAGTGGGGAATCTTAGCCATTAGAAAATATCTGGCATTTTTTCGTGATGCTCATCAACGTCACAGAAGCTCGCAAATTCTTGGTCAAATTTAAGATTGAATCCACCGATTGGACCATTTCTGTGTTTGGCGATGCTAATTTGAGCAACATCTTGTTCTTCTGGGGTTATATCCATTCCGCTTCGGTCTTTTCTGGAAATAAACATAACCACGTCCGCATCTTGCTCGATAGAACCGGAATCTCGAAGGTCAGATAGTTTTGGAGCTCTAAAATCACGCTTTTCAACATCACGAGAGAGTTGGGAAAGCGCTAAAACCGGAACTTCAAGTTCGCGCGCTAAAGCCTTTAGCCCGCGGGAAACTTCGGTAATTTGCTGAACGACATTGTCATTGTTGAGCCTCGGAGTAATTAGCTGAAGATAGTCGACAACAATAAGCCCAAGTCCATGTTCAAGTTGAAGACGTCTGGCCATCGAGCGCATCTGCAGAATATTCATTGATGGAGTGTCCTCGATGAATATCGGAGCTTCCACGAGTTTGTCTAAGGCCTGTTGAATTAATTGAAATTCAATATCTTCGTGAATTTTTCCGGAACGGATTTTCCAAAGCGGGACTTTCGCTTCAGCGGAAATAATTCTATCGACAACTTGATCGCGGCTCATTTCCAACGAGAAAAATCCAACCGGAACTTTATGATCGAGCGCCGCGTGTCTCATGATGTCGAGTGCTAGGGAAGTTTTACCAAGCGAAGGTCGAGCTCCAAGGATGATTAAGTCGGATTTTTGGAATCCGGACAGGTAATTGTCCATTCGTTTAAAGCCGGTACCAACTCCACGGAGACCATCTCCTTGAGAGCTGAGCTTTTCCATGCGTTCGAAGGCTATTTTCAAATCTTCTTTTAGAGAGATAAAAGTTTTGGAAATAGTGCGCTGAGAAATCTTCATTATTTTTTGCTCAACTTCGTCCAATAAAGATTCAACATCTTCAACTTTGCTGAATGCGTTTTCGGATATTTCTCCGGCGGTTTGAATTAAATCTCGTAGAGTTTTTTTCTGTTGAACTATTTTGCCGTAGTGATCGGCATTTCCGGAGGTTGCAACCAAGTTGGTCAGTTCGGCCAAATAGGAATTGCCACCAAGATTTTTTAAAATGCCTTTTTCTTTTAGATAGGTGGCAACGGTAGAAATATCTACAGGTTGGTTTTTGTAGTGGAGATCTAAAATTGCTTTATAAATTTGACCGTTAGCAGGGTTGTAGAAATCTTCCGGCCCTAAAATATCCGCAACTTTATGAATGGCGTTTTTATCGATTAAAATACTTCCTAACACAATTTGCTCCGCTTCGGTATTCTGCGGAGGGAGGCGTAAGTTATTCGGTTGAGTCTTTAGGGGTTCTCGTTGCATAGATTGGCTTGAAGAGTAGCGGTCCTTTCGGGGTGTCTTCAATTATGTATCCTAGCTCATCGAGTTTCTTTCTCAAAGCGTCGGACTGGATAAACTGTTTATTCCTTCGATATTTCTCTCTTTTGAGCGCAATTAGCTTAGCTTTTAGGCTTATTTTTTGAGCTGGGATATGGATGCCGACGATTTTTAAGGCGCCAATAATAGATTCGGATGCTTTTTGTCTGGCTTTTGAAGATAGATTCCATATTTCCGGTTGCAGCTTGTTGATAAACTCAAAAATTGATGCCAGGGCTTTGGGGGTATTAAAATCATCTTTGAGATTTTCGAAAAAATTATTTAGAAATTCGCCAGTTGGTATTTCGGATACTTTTCCGCGAGATTTTTTAATCTTCGCCAGAAACATTGCTATGTCGTTAAGATTTTTTTGGGCGGTAAGTACGAGATTGTCGGAATAGTCCATTGGTGAGCGGTAGTGGTGCATAAACACAACCATCCTTAGTAACTCCGCCGGATATTTTTTAAGAAAATCTTTTACGGAGACAAAGTTATTTAAACTTTTGGACATTTTTTCTCCGTTTACAGTAAGAAAGCCGGAATGCATCCATTGTTTTACAAATGGTTTTTTTCCGGACGCTGATTCCTGTTGGGCAATTTCCGCTTCGTGATGCGGGAACTTTAAATCTTGGGCTCCGCCGTGAAGGTCGTATTGAGGACCAAAGAAGTACTCGGTGATTGCTGTGTCTTCGATGTGCCAGCCAGGACGTCCAAAGCCAAGCTCGGTTTTCCATCCAGGTTCTCCGGCCGCCGATAATTTCCAAAGAGCAAAGTCGCCGCGGTTTCTTTTTTTGTCGCTGGTATCAATTCTGCTTATGGCATCTTCGGCTTGTTCGGTTGTGCGTCTGGATAGCTTTCCGTACTCCGGAAATGTTGCTAGATCGAAATAATAACCATCTCCTTCGATTAGGTAGGCACGTTCTTTTTTGATCAAAGTTTTCACTTGAGCAACTATTTGGGGGATATAGTCGGTTGCTTTGGCATAAATATTTACAGAGTCAATGCCAAGCTCTCTCATATTCAGCAAATATTCACGTTCGTATTTTCTGGATATTGTATCCCAGCCAACTTTTTCGTCTTTGGCGCGGTTAATTATTTTGTCGTCGATATCGGTTATATTTTGTAAGTAATTAACTTCATATCCACTTGCGCGCAAAAATTTAACGAACATATCAAAGTTCAGGAACGTCCTGGCGTTGCCGATGTGCGGATAGTCGTAAACTGTAGGTCCGCAGACAAAGAGCCTAAGGGCTTGCCCTCGAGGTCGAGTTAGATCTTCTTTTTGCCCGCTAAGGGTGTTAAATATTTTTACGTGTTCTAAAGCCATCGTTTATTTCGGAAGTATCTGTACATAACAACAATACCAACTATGACAATCGTGACTATCGGCCAGAAAACGAAAGGCATGGAGTGGAATGGATTGCTGACCAGATTCATGTCAAAGATAGTCAAAAATAGAACAAAAGGGAAGGTGAGGAACGACATAATCGTAAAGGTCTTCATTACCTCGTTGATTTTAATGTTCATCATCTGGTTGTTGGTATCTTCGAAGTCGGTAATTGCTCCCCGATAATCTTCAATTTGATTAACTATTTTTAAGTGATCGCCGATAAGGTCGTCAATATAAACTTTGCTTTCTTCGCCAAAGAATCTACCGGTGCGAACCGCTAAAGAATTAAGAAGATGGCCTTGGTGACGGGCAATCACTCGATATTCGGAAATATCGCGCTTTATATGAGAAATTTCTTCCAAGACTTTTCTTTCATGATTTTTGAAAAGCATTCCTCCAATCTCTTCAACTTTTTCGCGAATATGGCGGAGTTGGCGATCTTGGAATATGAGGAGCGAAGAAATTATTTTATAAGTTAGATCAAAAACGTGGTTCGCGTTTTGAATTCCGTTTTCTTTCAACTCTCTAAGGGGTTCAATATTTTCGTAGTGAACAGTGATGACTGTGTCTTTAGTTATAATAAAATCAATTTCGCTACGTTTGGAAGTTTTATTTTTTTCAATATAAATAGGGAAATAGTAGACAAGATATATGTAATCGCCTACGACTTCTGCGCGAGCACGAGCAGACGGTCCTCTAAGTTCTTCGGCGATAACTTCGTGGAGAGAAAATTCTTTTTGTAGTTTTTTAATCTCTGCTTCGGTGGGGTTTAAAAAATCAAGCCAATTTGCTTTACCCTTTAATTGTTTCATTAAAGTTAATTATATAACAAAAACTTATAACTTGTAACTTATAACGCGCGACATTGTGGAAAACAAATAATTGATA
>CAZTBQ010000017.1:0-10661 GCA_964612445.1 uncultured Candidatus Saccharibacteria bacterium
TCGGAGCCAGCGAGAAGAGTCTTTCTCTGGATATAAGATGGAAAGATTGCCTTTGCCGAAGCTGTGCGTTTCATTCGTCCGAATTACGCCACGCAAAGAAGGCGGGCATGATCTTGGAACGGTCGCCAGGTGCCAGTGTGGTTCCGACCGTTTTTGGTCTAACCTGATTCAGGAGATGGGATCGGTTGCCGGCGGTCATTGGATTGCACAGTGCGCGACTTGCAAGACTGTGTACACGCTTCCCTATATGATTTGGGACACTATCGAAAAATAAATTTCCGCGGACTCCGCGGTTTTTTTATTTAAAAAATACACCTTCGTCGAAGGTGTATTTTAAGCAGAAGAATTAAAGATTCTTTTTTAAATGCTTCCATGCTCCATGAGCATCTTTGACTAATTTTTTAGCTTCCAACTCGGTTAATTTTTTGCTCTTGCTGTATTTTTTCATCGCTTCTTCGACGAATTTTTTATATTCGGCTTCTCCCATCTTTTTTACTTTCTTTATTTGCGGAGATATGTAGCGGTAAAAATCTGCAGAAAGATCCTTTGCTTTTGTGCCGAGCTTCTTCCCAAATTTTGAGCTAATGAGTAATCCAGCACCTACTCCAAGTGCCGCACCAATTAAACCGCCCTCTAACCATGCATAACTAGTTCCCTTTTTTACTGTAGTTTTTTTCATTTAATTTATCATTTGCTGCCTAACGACCTTTCTTGTCGGAATTGCGTTTTTTGTCTCTATTTAGGAAAAATGAAAGAATTGGCAATTCGGAAAGTCGTTCGATTATTTCTTCTATTCGTTTTTTTAAATCATTTGATGTGCTATCTAGATTGTCGGATATGTGACGAAGATGTTTTGCTATGTGTATTAGGTGGTACAAAATTACGAGAAATAGAGTCCCGATGGCAATTATCGCGACCGAGGCAACGAGATAGTATAAAGTTTGGGCAAAGATAAGCATGCTATTTGGATATAGTATAACACAAAGGAACATAATACTAAAAGGTTTTTTCGTTAGATATATTATCAATAAATTAAACCAGTTTATTTGTTGCTAATTATCCCAAGAAAGTGTATAATATAAGCCTTTGCTCGTCTAAATTTATAACAATGGCTAACAACAACGAAACAATTTTACGATTTAACCAGGTATCCTTTGAATATGGCTCGCACAAGCCAATATTAGATGAGGCTAATTTTACTGTGCGCCGCGGAGCCAAGATAACTTTAATGGGACAGAATGGTTCGGGGAAAAGCACAATTTTCAAACTCATAACCGGAGCGCTCATCCCTGATTCTGGAGCGATAACCCGCGGGAATGGATTGACCATCGCTCACTCTAAACAGGTTATTCCGCGCGATCAGATGGAAATGACTGTAAAAGAATTTTTTGAATCTGCATTCACAAAAAAAGTTTATGATATTGAACCGCGAATCGCGAAGATTTTGGATGCAGTAAATCTGGACGCGCCACTAGATCGCAAACTAAACACTTTTTCCGGCGGACAACAAGCGCGAATTCTTTTAGCTCAAGCGCTAATTCAAAACTCCGATATTCTTCTACTGGATGAGCCAACTAACAATTTAGACAAAGCAGGAATTCAACATCTAACCAAGTTCCTGTTGGATTACAAGAAAACAGTGATTGTTATTTCTCACGATGCCGAATTCTTGAATTCATTTACTCAAGGAGTTATTTATTTGGATATTTTTACTAAAAAGACCGAGCAGTATACCGGAAACTACTTTGCATTAGTTGAAGAAATTAAAAATCAGTTAGAACGTGAACGCATGAAGAACGTTCGTTTAGAAAAGGATATTGCCAATCGTAAAGAACAGGCTAATTTCTTTGCGCAGAAAGGAGGTCACATGCGTGACGTTGCCCGCAAAATGAATGAGAACATCGCCAAGCTTGAGGCAGAAAAAGTTGAAGTTAGGCAAGAAGACAGAACCATTCGAAACTTTATTATCCCCTGCCAGGAAGATTTGCTTGGGCCAATACTTACCTTGAAGTCGGTTTCGGTTATTCGAAATCATAAAGCGGTTGCTAAGAAAGTTGATATAGTTATAAAAAAGAAAGAACACTTATTACTTGCTGGACCAAACGGCATTGGAAAAACTACTTTGCTTGAAAAGCTTGCAACCGGACACGCTAAGGGAGAAGAAATCGCGCCGGGAATACGAATTGGATATTATCGACAAGATTTTTCAACTTTGGACTTTGATAAGTCGGTATATGATACGCTGAAAGATTTTTCTGGAACTATGACCGAAGAAGATCTCCGTTCGCATGCTGCGGGTTTCCTTTTTACTTCCGAAATGCTTAAGACTAAGGTTGGATCTCTTTCTGAAGGACAAAAAGGGTTGGTTGCTTTTGCGAGATTAGTATTGGAACGCCCAGGACTTTTAATATTGGACGAGCCGACCAATCACATTAACTTCCGACACATCCCGATAATCGCGAATGCCTTGAATCGTTTTGAGGGCGCGATGGTATTAGTCAGCCACGTTCCGGATTTTGTTGCTAAAATAAAGATTGATCAAACTTTAGATATCGGCGAATTATAAAAATACCCCGCAAACGCGGGGTATTTTTTAATATCTACCTCTTGGCTTCCAGCTCCTTGGAGCCCTTTTGCTTTGGAACGAGCCACTTCTTCGTCTACTTGAACCATCGAACCGTCTTGGACGTTCGGGTTCTCGGCTGGTTTGTGGCATTGGAGTGCTAGAACCAGAAAGCATCGGCAGCTTTGATACCGGTAATTGAGCGCGGATTAATCTTTCGATTGCGTAAACATCATTACGTTCATTCGGTCTGGCAAAAGAAATAGCATGACCACTTTTTCCAGCGCGACCGGTACGTCCGATTCGATGAACATAATCTTCGGCATTGTCCGGTAAATCGTAGTTTATGACCACTTCAATGTGTTGAACATCAATACCTCTCGCGGCTATATCGGTTGCGACCAAAATTCGATATCGTCCATTTTTAAAACCTTCAAGGGCATCTTTTCTTTGAGAGAGTGAGCGATTGGAATGTAATTCCGCGGCGGTGTGTCCCATCGCGCGAACGTGCGCGGCGATTTTTTTTGCGCCAAACTTAAGTCGTGAAAATATTAAAACTGAACCGCGATACTCGTATAAAAGCTTTTCGAGTAATTCCGGTTTCTTTTCTTGAGAGACGAAAAATAATTCTTGAGTTACATTTTCGGCAGTTGTTCCCTGCTTGGCAATCTCAACTCTTACCGGAAGTTTTAAATAAGTTTTTGCCATGCTAACAATTTCTTCCGGCATAGTTGCGGAGAAGAATAGTGTTTGCCGTTCTTCGGAAATAACTGCTTTGATTTTTTTAAGCTGAGGAGCAAAACCCATATCTAACATTCTATCGGCTTCGTCTAAGACCAATATTTTGGTTTTGGAAAAATTAATACTTTTTTGCTCCATGTGATCGATTAATCTTCCCGGAGTCCCGATTATAATTTGTGGACTTCGAGACAATTGTCGAAATTGTTTACCAATTGGCTCGCCTCCAATTAAGGTGGCGGTGTTAATTCTAAGTGGAGTGCAAACTTTTCCGATTGATTCGGCTACCTGCAGAGCTAATTCTCTAGTCGGTACAATTATTAAAGCTGGTCCTCCTCCTTGGGCGATTCTTTGGGCAACCGGAATACCAAACGCTAAAGTTTTACCGGTTCCAGTTTGAGCGATTCCCATTACATCTTTTCCTTCTACTGCAATAGGAATAGCCTGCTCCTGAATTGGAGTTGGCGTTGTAAAACCTATTTTGGCAATAATATCCAGTATCCCTGGAGCTATTCCTAAGCCGTAAAATCCTTTATTTTCTTGCATTTAGTCTACTTTAGCACGTATTGGACAAAATAGCTAATTTATTATGAAGTATTGCTATTTGCCAAATATAAAGGTATAATGTCTTAAATTATCGATAAATCAACAAAAGATAAGAAAAATAAATGGGAAATTTTAAAAGACCAGGTGGAGGCGGAGGAGGTTTTAGAGGTGGACGAGATGGCGGAAGTAGATTCGGTGGAGGCCGGCCGAGCTTTGGTGGCCGTGGTGGAGGAAGTCGAGATCGAGGCGACGTGCAGATGCACAGAGCTACTTGCGCCGAATGCAACAAATCTTGCGAAGTCCCTTTCAGGCCAACAGGCGAAAGACCGGTATATTGCAGTGAATGTTTCGGAGGAAGCAAAGGAAGATCTCCCCGAGAATCTTCATCCAGGGAATCATTTACCCCAAGAGAATCATTCTCTCCGGTTGGATCACCGGCTCCTAAATTCGACGATAAGAAAATAGATGAGCTCAAGAGACAGATTGGTGAAGTTGAAAAGAAAGTGGAAAGAATCATTAACCTTTTGGAAAATAATTCCAAAAAGCATGAGGATGTTGTGACTTTGCCGGTGAGCGTTCCAAGTTTGAAAAAGGTTGCCGACAAAAAGGCAAAACCTGCAAAAGTTGCGAAGAAAAAAGTTTCTTCCAAAAAATCTAAATAAATATTTATCGATACAAAAATATCCCGAGAACCGGGGTATTTTTGTATTCCGAGTGTGGAGATTTATTTGGAAATGTCATATATTGATAAAGTAATATAATGATTTTTACGCGAAGAAAAAATACAAAAGTTCCAGAGACTGGGCCAGTATATCTGACAGCAGCCGGTTTAGAGAACTTAAAAAATAGACTGTTGAAGTTGGAAAAAATATTGCCAAGCTTGATCGAAGAAACTCAGAAAGCGGCAGCGTACGGAGATAGATCAGATAATGCCGAGTATAAAGAGGCAAAATACAACCTCAGAAAGACAGAGGGGCAAATACTTAGTATTAAGGATAGGCTTAAAAGAGTGGTTGTAATAAATCCAGATAAAAACTTAGCAGACATGGTTCAAATCGGATCGACTGTGACTCTGGCTAAGAACGATGGCTCTACGCGAAAGTTTCAGATACTGGGACGTTCGGAAACAAATCCTGAGGATGGTTTTATTTCAAACGAATCCCCTCTGGGGCTTGCCGTTTTAGGAAAAAAAATCGGCGACAAATTTAAATTTACTTTGCCAAACGGAACGACAATTGAATACGGGATATTGAAAATCGAGCAGACTAATTAGTTACTAAACAAGCGATTAATTAGCTCTCCCTGCCCGGTTTTTTTCGTGGCAGAATGAACAACAATATTTTCTTCGTGTGAAAGATCTTTAATTTGCTTAATTTGAATATCTAAATCTTTTTTCCCAAGTTTATCAGCCTTATTTGCAAGAATGATGTAGTCATGCCCTTGATCTCTTAGTAGCTCAATCATTTCTTCGTCGAATGCGGTTAAGCCTGCCTTAATATCTAAAATTAAAACTATTTTTTTAGGTTTAAATTCGTGGTCGGTTATATACCAAAGAATTAAATTTCGTATTCGTTCTTTTTTCTCCGGAGAGACCTTGGCGTATCCATATCCGGGAAGGTCAACGAAATAGAATTGATTATTAATGAGGAAAAAATTGATTTCAGTTGTTTTTCCGGGTTTTTTTCCGGTTTTTACCAAATTTTTCTGGTTAACCAATGAATTTATAACGCTTGATTTTCCAACGTTGGAACGTCCAATAAAGGCAAATTGTGGTTTTCCGTTTAGCAATATTGGATCAGGCCCAATAATCCCCTTTTTGAATTCGGCAGATTTTATTTTCATGTATCAGCTGATTATACCACCAATTTAGCAAATTTCAGTATTGACCCCGTGGCGATACTGAAATCCTTATAGCTTTTCGCGGAATAGTTTCGCGGAATTTCCAAGTGGTAAAAAGTCCGTTAAAAAATTATACGCTGCCGCGCCAGCCGGACCAATTAGTCCCAAAAAAACTAATCCAAGGCCGACAATATTAGATACCCCCCAAATATAAAAATCTTGGCGCGAAACTTCCATAGTTTCTTTTGCCAGCTTAATTATCTTGGGTATTTCTCGAAAATCATCCCTCATCAGAGTTATGTTGGATGTTTCGATTGCCGAATCCGAACCAATTTGTCCCATGGCGATTCCAACATCGGCAAGAGCAAGAGCCGCGGAATCATTCACACCGTCTCCAACCATAATCATCCCTTTCCCCCTAAATTCCGAATTTTTTAAATATTCAACTTTATCTTCCGGCATAAGATTTGCTTTGAATTCGTCAACCAAAACAGCTTGTGCTACTTTTTGCGCAGAAATTTCGTTGTCACCAGTCAACATAACCACTTTTTTAATACCAAGTTTTTTGAGTTCAATTATAGATTCTCTAACCTCCGGTCTTATTTCGTCGGAAAGAGAAATAAATCCGTAAAATTTACTCTTACTTCCCACGGCAACAATCGAATGTCCGCTGTTTTCGGTGTCGATATTTTTTTGTTCAATTCCTTTAGGGATTTTAATATTTTGTTCCCCAAGAAAATTCCTCTTGCCGTAAAATATTTTTTCCTTTCCAATTTTGACGGATATCCCGCGTCCTGCAAATTCTTCCAGATTTGGGGTTTTGGGCTGACCACATTTATCTTTAGTGAGATATTCTGCTATTGCTTTTGATGCTGGATGAGTCGAAAAGTATGCAAAATTAGAAAGTATATTTAGAAATTTAGCTTTAGGAACATTTGGAGACATTTCATCTACTGCCAATTTCCCTTTGGTGATTGTTCCGGTTTTATCGAGGATAATAATTTTTGCCTTGGCAATCTGCTCTAAATAATTGCCTCCTTTGACTATCACCCCGCGTTTTGCCGCCTTTCCGATAGAAGCTAAGAACGCCAGCGGAATAGCCACAGCGATATCATCGGCACAGACCACGAGCAAAACCGAAAGAACTAGCTCAATTCGTCCACTAATTAGATATATAATCAGCGAAATTAATATTGATGCGAATATATATACGGCGGCAAATTTTTCCCCGGTGGTGCGAATTTTAGCTTTGCCCTTTTGAGATTTTTCGACCAGGGCAATGATTTTTTCTAGCGTGGTATCTTTTCCAACTTTTTCGGCTCTAAGCTCGATTAAGCCGTCGATATTCACTGTGGAGCTAAATACTTCGGAGCCGATATTTTTCTCGATCGGAGTAGATTCTCCAGTAAGCGAGGACTGGTCAACATTGGTTTGTCCTTTCAAAATTATTCCATCAACGGGGATTCGTTCTCCGGGATGAATTATAACTATGTCTCCGCTTACTATGTTTTCTGGGCTAACCATTTCGGTTATTCCGGAACGCACTACCCTTATTTTTTCCGGTCTAAATTTGAGCAAACTATTAATCGAATTTGTGGCGCGCGCCTCGGTGTACGCGCTTAAAATTCGTGAGGATGCGAGCATGAGGTTTATAAATGCGGCGGAAACCCACTCTCCGGTTGCGAGAGAAATACCCAGAGCTACGCTCGCCAATAGGTCAACGGAAATTTTGCTTTCGCGCAAGGCTTTAAACGCGCTTACCGCGACCGGCAGTAAGCCGATTACTGAAATCCAGAAAAGTGAGTCTTCGGTAAACGAATTTCGGCTGATGTAGTTATATAGCAAAGCAAAAGAAGCAAAAAAAATTAAAAGCGAATCAAACCAAATCTTTTTAATTAAATCTTTAAATTTCATTTTTATGCAGAGCCCAGGCTTTTAGACTGCCGTAGTCGGTTTCTCCACAAATAGTTTGTCCGGTTTCTGTATTTATAAAGAATGGAACACCTCCACAAGCAACGGTGTCGTACTCTTTCAACTTCTTGGCATTTTCTTTGTTGTGCCAAGTTTCAAGGCGTTCAACTTTAATTCCCTCTTCTTTTTCAAGTTTATCAATTAGAGAGGTCATTTTCATGCAATGAATACACTCACGGCCGAAAAATTCTAAAAGCATTAAAAAGACATATACGGTTGGATTGCGACAGATCCAGGGCCAATCAAAAATATGGCAACGGCAATTAGTAGAAGTATGAAATCGAACTCCCATCCAACCTTGTTGGATTCGTTGAATCCACTATGCCATTTAAAGATTTTCATATATATAGCCCCGAGCATGATAGTCGAAATAATTATTGCAGCTATCTGAACAGAAAATCCGAAAAGCATAAGAACTGATGCTACCATCTCTGCTGTACCCAACGTCAAAACCATTGCCTTTTTAGTTCCCATCGCCAAGGCAAGCTCTTCAGTTTTTCTAATTTTTGGTAAAGAGTGAACAAAAAACACAACGAAGAGACCGATGCGAAGAAGTAGGAGTCCAATATCACCCCACGCCTCGTCCGAAATGGTTAGTAGGTTAATCATATTAGCTTTATTTTAGCTTAATAAAATTCGCATTAAAATAGCGCTTGTGGGAAAGCCGTTTTTGAGGTAATCTTTAGAAACTAAATTTAACAAATGGAAACACTTTTTGAGGGAAAAATTAAAGCATCTGCTGGAAAACCAAAGAAATCTGAGGTCAAAATTGAGGTTGAAGTTTCAAAAGAGGAGTTTGAACTATTTAGACTAAAAGCTCTCCGTGAACTCGGGAAGGACGTTAAATTGCAGGGATTTAGACCGGGAAAGGCACCTGACTCTCTGCTCGAGCAAACTTTGCGTTCTGGTGTTGTACTTGAAGAAGGCGCTGAGATGGCAATCCGTTATTTCTATCCACAACTATTGGATCATTTTAAGCTGCAACCAGTTACGCCTCCGCAGATTAAAATAACCAAAATTGGGCTCGGAGTTCCTTTGGAATTTGAAGCAACTTTGGGGGTGTATCCGGAAATTGAATTGCCTAATTATAAAAAGATTGGAAAAGAGATCTGGGAAAAGAGAGAAAAACCTAAAGCATCCGAAGAAGATGTAAATAAATTAATTTCCGAGATATTAGCGTCCCGCAAAGATGAATCTGGCAAAGAACCGGAACTCACCGATGAATTCGTGAAATCATTGGGACAATTTGAGAATGTTGACGATTTAAGGAAAAAACTTTTGGAAAATTTAACTGAAGAAAAATCTTACGAAGCGGAAAAGAAAAGCGAAGAAGAAATGGTGCGAAAGATTGTTGAAAAAACCGATATTACTCTTCCGGATTCGTTGTTGGAGCTGGAATTACATGAAGCTCAACACGACTTAAAGGAAAAATTGGCTAAGATTAACAAAACTTTTGATGAATATTTAGCTTCCGTTAAAAAAACTGAAGAAGATGTTAAAAACGAACAGAAGGGACAGATTGAACACTCGCTTAAAACCAGATTTATTTTAGGAAAAATATTGGAAACCGAAAAAATTTCGGCAGAAGCGCAGGAATTGGGTAGCGAGATCCGGGCGCTTTCATCTCTCTCAACCGGAATGCCGGAAGATCGACTAAAGGAGTATGCAGCTTCAGCGATTATAAATCGGAAACTTTTCAGATTGCTCAAGGGTGAAGTTGAAGAAATTGCCGAGAAACTTGAGAAAGAATCCGAATCTAAGAAATAATATCTCCGAGCGCTATTTTGCAGTGCTCGATGCCCATTGTTATGTGACGCGCCAAGCACTACTTCGTAGTATTTGGCATTTGCCTCTATTGGGATGGATGTCAAGCACTATTGCATAGCACTCGACACTTGCCTTATAAAGGCAAGTGATTGTCGGGCGCTTTCTTGGACAGTTTTTCGAGACGCACACCAATTAATCTTATTTTTTTAAGACTACTGTTTTTTCGCTTATCTAAATATGGCAGAAGCATTCTTAAAGCTTCAAATTTAAGGTCTTTTGCGGTTTTAATCTTCTCGCCAACAGGCTCTCCATGAGAAACAGTCTCGAAATCGCTAAAACGTACAGTTATAACGATATTCTTAAAAGATTTGAAAGATGTTTCTTTGAAGCTGGAATAAACACCGTCGCAAAGAACATAGAGTTTTTTGGTAATTAAATTCGAATCCAATGTATCTTTCTGAAATGTATCCTGCTCCCCAATGGATTTTGGATCTTCTTCAGAACGCATTTCCGAGTCTCCTTCCCCTAGAGCTTTTAGATATAGATCTTTGCCGTGTTGACCAAGAAGGTACTCCATTCTTTTCTTCCCAGAGGTTACTATGTCGCCTATCTTTTTAATCCCTGCGTTAACTAATATTTCCTCGGTCTTTGGACCAATTCCGGGAACTTTGCGGATTGCCATATTTTCTAGAAATTTAAATTCTCCGCCAGGCGGAACAACGGTTAATCCATTCGGTTTTTTAAAATCCGAAGCGATTTTTGCGATTAGTTTATTTTTGGCAAGCCCTACGGAGCAGGTTAATTTTTCTTTTTTGAAAATCTCGCCCTGAATTTTTTTAACTTCAGCCTCTGCCCTTTTGAAGTCTCCGAGATGGCTTAAGTCGAAATATATCTCATCGATGCTTGCCGGTTCAAAAAGATTTGTGTGTTTTTCCACTATCCGAAAAATATTTTGGGAGATTTTTGCGTAAAGCCGCATATTAACCGGCAAAAAAATGACCGATGGCTTCCCTTGCTTTTCTGCTTTTTCGGAAAGCTCCCATGCTTTACTTATGGGAGTTGCGGATCGAATTCCATATTCTCGGGCTTTGTAGTTTGCAGTTGAAACAACTCCTCTTCCTTTGCCTCCTTTTGGATCGGAGCCAACGGCTATTGGCCTGCCCTTAAAACGGGGATGCTCGCGCTCCTCCACTGCCGCAAAAAACGCATCCATATCTAGGTGTGCGATAATTTTCAT
>CAZTBQ010000018.1:0-10637 GCA_964612445.1 uncultured Candidatus Saccharibacteria bacterium
AAATAGAATTTATTCTTAAAGCGCCCGAACATCCCTGGATTTATATCAATACCCAATTCCATCAGCTCCAATCCATCTTCTCCTTCTATCCTAAGAATGAATCTATTGAAGTACAGCCAATTTTTGGGTACCCAGCCAGCGATACGAAATTTTAAACCTACAACCTCTCGCGGTTTTGGTCGTATTATAGTTGGTCTTATTTTTTGCTTTTCAGATATATTAGCCATTTCTGTTATTCTAATAATTTGATTCTGTATCAAAATCTATTGAAATTATCCAACAAATTTATTATTACATCAACACAAAAAATCCCCTACTCCTCCATAAGTCCCAACTTCACAATCCGGGCGCGGATAGAGCCCCTCTGGCGTCCAAACGTCTCCATCAAATCCTCGATTGTTTCTCCGGCGGTAAACCTCGTGGCCAATTCCTTATCCTCCTCCGCAGTCCAACCCTTGTAAGCATTCGGATATTTCTCCCTAAAATCCACCACCGAATACGCCTTCTCCCCATTCTTCCCAACTATTCGCTTATTCGCGCGAATTAGAGAAGGTTCGGAATCCTCATTATCCTCAAAAAAATTATCGACGACTATTACATAATCATCTTCCGCGGACTTCTTCCGCCCGCCAACTTTCCCGCCACAAAAAGAAATAAACTCCTTTTCATTCTTTTTCTGCTCCTCTTCCGAAATATTTTGTATTTTGTCTTCCTCTATTAACGACAAGTCGCGAAACTCCGCATCCTTTGCGGAAACTTCCGGATGCACTTCAAGCGCCCGCTCGTTCATCCCGTAAAGTATTAAACCCGAAAATGTCCGCACGCGAGAGAGCGCCACATATCCTTGCCCATATTCAAAAGTTCGCGACAAATCCATAAACGCCGAATCGAGCGACATCCCCTGACTTTTATGAATCGTGATTGCCCAGGCGAGCCGAAGCGGAACTTGTTTTATTTGCGCGATAATTTTTCCACCTTCAGCGATACTCCATTCACCCAGTTCCGGAATAACTTTTCTTCCACTCACCGTTTTTATAATTGGCAATCCATCATCTTCATCCGAAAATCCAACCACCACCCCCAGCGTTCCATTTACAAATCGTCGAGCTTGATCGTTTCTGGTGAACATCACTTTCGCTCCAACTTTAAGCGCTAAAACCTCTGGCGAAAGACACCCGCGCTTTATTCCATCAACCAAAGCCTTAGGACCACTGCTCATCATTTTAAATTCGTGAACGTCCCCATCAAGTTTTTTGAGTTCTCGGTCGTTTAAATTATCGACATTAACATTATGCGCAAATAATTTAGTTGCTTCGCTGGGCATTAATGCGGACACTCTGCTCTGCAAAAGTTCTAGATGCTCCTCCTCAACCGAACCGCGACGAATAGCGGATAAAATTCCCAAAAACTTTTCGTCTTCTTGCCGATGCTGCTCGGAAAGATAACAAACTTTTAAATTAAGCTTTTCCCACACATCCGAATTAAAAGCGAAAGCGGAAATATCCGGATCATTTTCCAAAGCAAATAATTCTTCCTGGCTATCCAAAAACACGGGTTTTTTAGAAACCGGCGGAAGCTGAAAAAAATCTCCGACTAAGACCACCTGCATCCCACCAAACGGCTTCTCGCCTCCACGAACACTCCGACAAACTTGCTCCACCATTTTTAATGTACCGGCAGAAAGCATAGAAATTTCATCAATTATCAAAATGTTCGCCTCCTTTATTCGCTGGGTAATCCGTTTATTTTCGCATATCTTTTTTAAGTCATGTGGGCTTAGCCATTTTTTAATCTCGATTCCGCAAAAAGAATGGATAGTAAAACCGCCAATATGCGTTGCGGCTATTCCGGTCGAAGCGGTTATTGCCGGCTCAATTCCATGTTCACGCAACCAAGAAACATATCGATTAACTACGTATGTTTTTCCCGATCCCGGCTCTCCGGTCAAAAAAACATTCGCACCGGATTTTAAAATTGAAAAAGCATTTTCCTGGGTCATTGTTAGAGGTTAATTTTAACACCCCGCGGGGCCAACCCAAAACTCTCCCTTAATCTCTAATTCGCGCGCCTGTCCGCCTCTGGCGGGAATTAGAGATTAAAAAATACGCCAAAAGACGCTCGAGAAAAAATTATGATTCTAAATTAATTGAATAATATGCTTCGCCACAAATCGAGAATTTTTCGGTATCCGATAAAATACCTCAAGGCTACGTTGGTCTTTCTCTAAAATATTGGCGACCGCCAAAATATTTAAATGTTTAGACGTAGATTTTAGAGAAAGATGAATCTCGGAAGCAACGTCGCTAACGCTCGCCTCTTTGTTCGCCTTGAGATACTTAACAATTGCCAAACGCCTTTTGTTGGCAAAAGCCTTCATGACCTTTTCTAGGTCTTCCATACAAACATAATATCAAACTCAAATAAATTAATAATCTTTGCCCTGTGCGCAACTTTTACCCACTTCGTATCTCTCCACATATCAAAACAATCTCTAATTCGTACGAATTAGAGATTGTTTAAAGATATAACCACACTCCCAAATTAAATCGTTAAAACAACAACTTAATTATCGTAATCACAAGAGCAATTACCAAAAGAGTATGAACTAACTTGCCGCCAACTTTAAAACTGAATCCGAGCAGCCACATTATGAATAGAATAACGATTAGTGTCCAAAGCATTATATTTTTTATTTGATTGTTTAATATTAACCAGACCTTTTCTCTTAATTATTTATCGAATGCCGGTATCGCAAGAAATTTCAATTCTCGCATCTTGATCTGCTCTTATTGAAAATTCGACAGTCGGACAGCTTGGCAAAGAAAGAGTTGTTTTCTGATAAATCGTAGCCATATATTCCCCAGCTCCAAGCTTAGTTTCGAATCTGCCCATGTTATCCGTAAACACACTATTAACCGAAACTCCGCCAGCCTTAGGTAAAAATTCTACTTTAGCATTGACATAAGGCCTGTCGGCGCATCCCGGATCCGGTGGAAATTTTTCAACCGGACAAGTTGGTCCCAAATGAACATACCCAGCCACACTTCCGCTTCCAGTCGAAACCGGTGAAGGACCACTAGAAACAATAATCGTTGCCGAATTTTCGGTTGCTCCCGCTAAAGAGAAAGTATAATTACCCACTCTTACGCTCTTATTGGTTACGGTACCAATAGAAATTTCTCGAGCCATCATGCTCAATATAGAATTATCAACCGACAAGACAGCTGACAATTCCCCAGCCCAAACACAAACAACACCTTTCATGCACCGAGAATCATTTATTTTTACCAAGGCAACACTCAAACCTCCAGGATAAGAAACCCTGCCGCCCACATTCAGAAAAACTTCCTTACCAAACTCCGAAAATCCAACTTCTTTATATTCAGAAAATTGAACGGGAATTCTCACCTCTTTGTCGTTTTCAGAAAGACCCGAAGGATTATCATTTTTTAAAACCAATATGCCGGTTTTAGTAATCGGCTTAATAAAATTCAAAGTAACCGAGAATGGAACAAAATTTTCTGTCATCCAATCACCTTGCGCCTGCGCAGGTGCGGATACAAGCTCCATTCCATTTGCATCCAAAAGCCTCACCGGAAATGACGCTTCAAAATACCATGCTCCACGCGCACTACCGGAAACAACCAAAGGACTACTAATCGTTGCATTCGCGATTGGTGCATCAACTCGAATCAAATCGGAATATTTATTTTCATTCGAAACCTCCGTATTAACCGCATATTTTGATACAACGGCAGCGCCGGCAGCAAGAACCAGTATCCCAAAAATTATGTAAAGCGCTTTAATGTTCATGCCTCCAGTATATACCCTTTATTCAAAAGTCACGCATCCTAACAAACAAACAAAAAACCGCCCAAGATGGACGGCTCTTTGCCTCGTATTTAGGAAACGCGAGAAACGTTTACTGCTGCAAGGCCTTTTTCTCCTTCGACGACTTCGAAAGTGACTTTATCGCCAGCTTTCAATTCGTCAAAAGTAACGCCCTGAAGATCTTTGGAGTGAAAGAAAAGATCCTTTGTCTCGCCTTCGCGAGTAATGAATCCAAATCCTCTCTCGTGTAAATTCTTAATTATTCCAGTCATGTTATTAACTTAATATAAATTTGTTGGTTAGAAACCCGACTCTGCTTCGATGCCATTTTGGCACTGCATTAACTCTACATTATTTTTTATGTTTTGTCAAAGCGGAGGAATAATTTATCCACCCAAATTTATTAAGCCAAAAGCTCATCAAATACATCTGGTCTGAAGCCGATAACAATTTTCCCGTCAATATCAATGACCGGAACTCCCATCTGCCCGCTCTTGCTAACCATTTCTTGCGCAGCAACCCTGTCAACTCCGACATTTAAATCTTTAAACTCTACGCCCTTACCCTTAAGATAATTCTTTGCCAAGACGCAATATGGACAAGTTTGAGTTGAATATACCGTAACTGAATGCTTGTTCATTCTATTTATATTTACAAATTATTTTTTTTAAATCTCCGACTAAAGATTTTTCTGACAACTTATAGCACACTTTTTTCCCCGATCTAATTGCGGAAAGTAGTCCACCTTTTTCCATCGCTCTAAGATGATGAGAAGTTGTCGCCACACTTAAACCAAACTTCTCCGCAATATCGGAAACGCATAATCCACGCCCCTCAAAAATCTCGCAAAGAATTTTTATCCGATGCTCATCCCCTGCCGCTCGGAAAAGGTCGACTATTTTTTCTAAATTTTCCTTCTTTTTCATTCAAATATATATTTGAATGATATATCGCACAGACACACATGTCAAGCAATAAAAAAACCCGCTAAAAGCGGGAATATTATTAGGCAACAGCTACGGTAGTAAGGTCGGCTTCATTCATCTGCTCGGAAGTGCGCTCCCACTTAACTCCTTCAGGGAGCTTCAAATCGATAAAGTTCTGAACAATTTCAGTATCCGGAAATGTAAGCTTGCCATCAGCAGCGTAGTGCCAAAGCACATAAGCAACTCGATCGTCGGAAAGAAAAAAAATGAAAGCCCCCATTCCGGAAACAAAGCCATTCACAAGTTCAAATCTCGACCATCGCCCAAGTCTCTGAGCGGAGATTCCCGGCCCCAAAGACAAATGCTTAATACACGATCGCTCAATCTCGAAAAGAGACGACGCAGAAAGACAAACTACGGATTCGCTGCTCATTTCTACCTCCCTTAAGTATTGAAGTATCTTCTTATTTTATAAAACAAAAAGTGTGTTTAGTCAATATCAGAATCATCAAAATCGCTCAAAGCCTCTTTGGCTTTTCGGCTAAGCTTCCTTGGAGATTTCACAATTAAATTAACCAGCAAATCTCCCCTGCTCCTCTTACCAAATCGCGGCATTCCCTCTCCGGAAATCTTCAACGGATCGCGCAAATTAAAATTAGTTGGCACAGTAAATTCTATTTTCTTTCCATCAATTCCGGTAATATGTATTTTCTTTTCCAAAATGATATCCAAAATTTTCACGTCCAAAGAAACCATTAGATCATCGTTGAATCGCTTAAATGCCAAACTCGGCTTTATTTTTATGCCAATAAACAAATCTCCGGTCCCGCCATTTCTTTCTCCGGACTGACCAGCGCCTTTAATCTGAATAACCTGTCCCTCCTGAACTCCGGGAGCGACTTCAACAACAATTTTTCGCTCTCCGGAAACTATACCGGCACCGGAACATTTTCCACAAACCTTTTTTGGATTCTTTCCGAAACCATTACAGTTATCGCAAACACGCGTCCTGGAAAATGGACCCATAAACGCCTCCCTAATTTCTCCTTTTCCGCCGCAAGTCGGGCAATTCTCAAAACCGGAATTACCTTCAGCTCCCGTTCCAGCACATTTATCACACGGAATATTGGTGCGAATAGAAACTTCTTTTTTCACTCCAGTAAAAACCTCCTCCAAAGTTAATTGTAAAACTGTTTGCAAATCGGAACCTCCTCGCGAAGTTCTTCGCCTTGCACTTCCTCCACCACCAAAAAAACTCCCAAGAATATCTTCCAGATCAATATTTACGGAATTAGGATCAAAGCCACCAAATCCTCCTCCGCCAAAATCAAAACCACCGAAAGGATTTCCTCCGCCCGGGAAACCGCCTGCTTGGGATGGATCGGTTCCAAAACGATCGTAATGTTCACGCTTACGCTTATCGCTCAAAACCTGATATGCTTCGTTGATTTCTTTAAACTTCGCGTCTTCGCCACCCGTTTTATCCGGATGATGCTCGTGCGCCAATTTCCTAAACGCTTTTTTAATTTCGTCTTCCGAAGCTCCCTTATTCACACCTAAAACTTTGTAATAATCTTTCATATTGATGAAACCGAGTACATATAATGTGCTCGGTAAACTCCATAAACAATTCCGCTATTTAAAATCTACAATCTCCTGAGGCTGCAATTCACTACTAATCTGTATCACATCCAACACAAGCAATAGATGATAAATTACATACGCCAAAAAGGCCACAAAATATCCAAGCAAAGTTCCAATCCCACGTATAAACAAGAAGGCCGCTATTGACCACAAAACCAAAAACGCATTTCCTAACTTAACCCGCCAAGAATCCAACAGCTTTGAAATATATCTATATAAAACCGTCCCAATATCTTCTTTTCCGGTTAATTCAATACCTAAATTCTTTCCAAGGCCCTGAACAACCTCAACCGAAGTTTTTTCCACTAATCCTTCCTTAACCGCTGGAGGCAACAATTTATACTGGCTGTTTTCATTCAACTTTGTCTCGGCCAGACTTTGAGCCAAAGCATTCATGTCGGAATTGAAATTAAATTCCGGATATAACCTTCCAGCAACTCCGCGCGAGGTTGCAAATATCGAATCAAAAGATTTCTGAGAAATAAAATCTGATTTATTTTGCCATTGCGGAACATAAAGCAAAATCACTACAACTGAAAGAGCAGTGATTGTTCTGCCTAAAAGTCGTTGGGTTACTCTAAAAAACCTTATTTCCAAATTGTTCTCCATTTCCCTCCTGGCGGTAAGCGCTCCCCACAGGAACATGGCGAAGACCACAAAGAATATCGACACCAGAGTCCACAACGGCAGACCCCAAAAAGTCAGTGAAAAAACCAGCGCCTCCGCCGCCACAACCCCAGCACGATGTACGAAATCTTTTTTAAGAAGCGTATTTAAGGATGACAACGCAATAAATATACAAGCAGAAATTATCACGCCAACAAACCCTCTCTCGCCTGCCAAAACACCCTTAAATAACCAACTGGTTATAAATGCAGAAATTAAAGTTATCAAATCAAAACCAAAAGATTTAATAACTCCTGGCGGAATTTCAAATCCTCTCTTAGGTACTTGATTGAGGAGATTCCGGTTCAGCGCTCCCGGGCTGATTTTCTCCGGTTGTGGTGCTTCCTGTGCCATTGCCTTTATTATACACGGACTGACCGATTTTCTGAATCTCGCTAGCCAACTCTTCGCTGGCCTTTTTTATTTCTTCCAAATTATCACCATCCTTAACTTTTTTCAGAGCTTCTAATTTCTCGTTGACTGCAGTTTTAACATCTTCAGGAACTTTCTCGCCGGCATCTTTAATCGCCTTTTCGGTCATATAGACAGTAGCTTCCGCTTGATTACGCGCATCCACTAATTCTTTTTTCTTTTCGTCCTCGGACGCATATTTTGCAGCTTCCTGTTTCAATCTTTCGATTTCATCTTTAGAAAGATTTGTGGATGCTTCAATTTTTACCGACTGCGACTTTCCTGTTCCTTTATCCACAGCCTTCACGCTCAAAATTCCGTTGGCATCAATATCGAAACTCACTTCAATCTGCGGAGTTCCTCGCGGTGCAGGTGGAATTCCATCCAACATAAATCTCGCCAGAGTTTTATTGTCGGCAGCCATCGGTCGCTCCCCCTGAAGCACGTGGACTTCAACCGAAGGTTGATTATCTCCGGCAGTGGAGAAAATTTGGCTCTTTGAAGTCGGGACGGTGGTATTTTTCTGAATCATCGGAGTTGCAACTCCGCCCATAGTCTCGATGCTTAAAGTCAAAGGAGTAACGTCCAAAAGCAAAATATCTTTTACATCTCCTTGCAAAATTCCAGCCTGAACTGCAGCACCCAAAGAAACAACCTCGTCCGGATTAATTCCTTGATGCGGATCTTTTCCAAACAAAGCCTTAACTGCTTCTTGAATTGCCGGCATTCGAGTCTGTCCTCCGACCATCACGACTTCATTGATTTCAGAAAGTTGTAAACCAGCGCCTTTTGGCTGAGCAGCGGTTACTGCTTCTTTCGTTAATGCGATTGAACGATCAATCATGTCTTTAACCAAACTTTCCAACTTTGCACGGCTCATCTTCATCAAAAAATGCTTTGGCCCATCGTCACCAGAAGTAATGTAAGGCAAGTTGATTTCGGTCTCGTTGGCGGTAGAAAGTTCATGCTTGGCTCTCTCCGCAGCTTCCTTGAGACGCTGCAAGGCTAAAGAATCTTTGGACAAATCAACCCCGTCGGTCTTTTTGTATTCATTAACCAAAAATTCCTGAATTTTTTTATCGAAGTCGTCACCGCCCAAATGAGTATCCCCACCGGTAGCTTTGACCTCAACCACATCGTCACCAACTTCCAAAACAGAAATGTCGAAAGTTCCTCCACCAAAATCGTAAACAACAATTTTTTCGTTTTTCTGCTTATTCATTCCGTATGCCAAAGCGGCAGCGGTTGGTTCGTTGATAATTCTTTTTACTTTAAGTCCGGCAATTTCACCTGCGTTTTTTGTAGCCTGTCTTTGCGAGTCATCAAAGTATGCCGGCACAGTAATTACCGCTTCTTCGATTTTTTCTCCAAGCTTTGCTTCGGCGTCTGCTTTTAATTTTCCCAAAATGAGCGCTGAAATTTCTTCTGGACTATACCACTTCTCACCCATCTTAACTTCAACTCCTCCAGAAGCTGATTCGCGAATATCGTAAGGCAGCCAAGCTTTGTCACGCTGGACCTCCGCATCGGAAAACTTTCTTCCAATTAAACGTTTAACTGAAAAAATTGTATTTTTTGGATTAGTAATCGCTTGTCGCTTAGCCAGAACACCAACCAATCTCTCGCCGCTTTTATTAATTGCGGCAATCGAAGGAGTTGTTCGTATTCCTTCGGTCGACTCCAAAACCTTCGGCTCGCCGCCTTCGGTAACGGAAACTGCTGAATTAGTAGTTCCCAAATCTATTCCTATTACTTTTGACATTTTATTTATTATTTATTGTATTTTGACTCTTTGTTTTTGAATTCGTTATCAGTGATAAGTTATTAGTTATTGGTCTTATCTTTGCTCACCGTTACTCGTGTTGCTCTTAAGACTTTTTCAAATAATTTATAACCCGCTTCAATTTCTTCAACCACCATCCCCGCCGGCAAATCTGAATCAACTTCCGCAATTGCCTCATGGAACATAGGATCGAATTTTTCTCCAGGCTTACAAGGAATTCTTTCCAATCCTCGTTTTTTAAGAACATCGCCGAATTGGGCACGAATCATATAAATCCCTTTCTCTACCGGTCCCTGCTTTTCAAGTGTTGCTAGCGCCAGATCAAAGCTATCCATAACCGAAATAAACTCCACCAGCATATCCTTTCCACTATATTTAACGATCTCTTCTAAGCGCTGATTCTCGTCTTTCTTATAATTCGCAAAGTCTGCCTTTGCTCTCTGCCACCCTCCCAAGTATTCATCTCGCTCCTTCTCCAATTTCTCCAATTTTTCTTTCACTTCGCGCACCTCGTCGGATTCTTCAAGCATCTGAGGTTCAGTAGGAGTATCCAACTGATCAGCCGGATCAATTTGTCTATTTTTGTCGTCCATCTTTTTTATTTATTTGGTTTTTACTTTTCAGACCCTTTAGAACACCAATTGTTTTTTCATAATTCATTCTCTTTGGACCAATCGCAAAGAAGAAAAATCTTTCTCCTCCGGAATCAAAGTCTGCCGCGGTCACCGAGAGCAATTCACTTTTAGTTATCGGGCTTTCTTTACCGATAAATACTTCCATAAAGTTCTCAAGCGCCCGAAGCTTCCTTGCCTCTTTAACTCGCGCGGACAGTTCTTCAATGTCATAAATTACTTCAGAAAGCATCTCGTGAGAATCAAGCGACAATCTATCGAACAGATATTCCAACCCATCTTTTCTTGTTTCTTCGAGCGATTCAGAAACAATCGCGCTAACCATCCCCATCCTTTTCGAAAAATCTTTTAAAAATTCATCAAGGCTCTGATTCGCCAACATCCGCTCCCAACTTTCCACATGCGAATCTCCTCTAACTTTTTGAAGCGCCTTCTCGGTGAAATACTTATATCCCAGATCGGTTGGAACTCTTCCCGCAGAATGATATGGCTGAGCCAAGTATCCTTCTCGCTCCAGTTCGCAAAGCTCCAATCGAATCATCGCTGGACGGATCCCAAATCCATAATTATTAAAAAGTTGCGCGGAGCTGATCGGTTCTCCGGTTCTGATAAATTCTTTTATCGCGGCTTCCAAAATTTCTCCACCTCTTTCTGTCATTAACTAAATTTTACCGATTAGCAATCTCAAGTCAAGAGTGCCAATAGACTAGATTTCTAACTTGACGTTATTAAATTTATATTTCA
>CAZTBQ010000019.1:0-3636 GCA_964612445.1 uncultured Candidatus Saccharibacteria bacterium
CTACGAGCACCTTCAAACTCTTCGCTTCGGCGCAGGGTGGTTCTCAGGGCGATACTTCAGTAACATTAAGTACTGCTACTTCCACTCAGGGTGGAAAAGTATACTTTGACATTACTTCTTCTTCCGCTGCTGATCGAACAATTGACGGTGGTTCTTCTAGGTATATAACCATCAAGACTAATGATGCTGTAGCTGTAGCTGGCGCTACTTACCAGTTCTCTATTGCTTCTCTTGGTGACCTTACCTATCAGATTTACGAGGCTTCTCTTGGCTACTCCGGGAATACCGGCGGGACCTTGACTGATTTCATTCAGGGTCTTTACATCGACGGCAGACCGTCTTTGGAGACTTTGACTGTATCAACGACTTTCTAGCTCTGATTTGCTTGCCACTTGAGACGGCAAGCAAGAAAAAACAATTCCACCCCTTCGGGGGTGGTTTTGTTTTCTGATATTATTTTGAATTGAATTAAATACAGAACAGATACTGGATTCCCGCCTCCGCGGGAATGACAACAAGCAATCAAATAACGTAATTGTGTATGCATACGAGAGGATGGGCGATTTATGCCCATATAGCTTGTTTTTGCTATATTTGTTATAATGTTTTCAAGCTCAAACCCCCTGCACCTAAAGGGGTGCGTGGGCAAGTAAAAAGGTCGTTCACAAACATGGTAAGTAGGTGGTAGGTAAAACGAAGCCGAAAGCCGAACACAAACCAAAATGACAAAAGAAGGATTAGTTGAAGCAGTACAAAAGGCTACCGAGATGGAAACTAAAGCTGCCGCACAGCGAGCAGTGGAAGCTGTCTTCGATGCCATTACTAAAACTTTGAGCCGAGGAGAAGACGTAACCATTACTGGTTTCGGAACTTTCAAGGTAGCTAAGAGAGCTGCTCGAGAAGGAAGAAATCCAAAGACCGGCGAAAAGATTCAGATTGCAGCATCAATCAAGCCAAAGTTCCGCGCTGGAAAGGCTTTGAAGGAAGCTGTACAATAGACATGTTAATAAGAAACACCGCTCTTGTGAGGAGGGCGGTGTTTTTGTTGCGTAGCAACGCCGCGAAGCTCCATAAGGAGCGAAGTGGTGGGTAACCCCGCTTCGCCGCCACTTCGCTAAAGTTTCGCGGCGCAAGCAAGTCTTCGCGAGATAATTTAATTAAAATTAAATTAAATGTTTATTTCTGAAAGCGAACCCAGAGGACGATTTTAAATACTTTTCAAATTTTAATGCTTTTAATTTGTCGGGAAAACAACAATACCAAACTAAGTCATAAGGACCATTTTTCGAAGTTGATTTTGTTTTGTGTGAGTTGTGTTGTTTTACTCTTTGTTTGAGATTTTCAGTGACTCCAGAATAAAAAGTTCCATCTTTTTGACTACGTAGGATGTATGCGTATTCCATACAATAAGTATATCTTCGCCTAGTTATTTTTTGAAGAAGTTGGGTGGCTTGAAATAACCCCACTCCGCTCCGCAAAACGCGGAGCTTCTCGGGGTGAGATTATCTTATTAATTCAGCATCCCTATTTTAGGGACCCTGAATTAATGCTAAGATAATCTCAATGAGCCTAAAAGATTATTTAATTGACAGTGAAGCGAAAGGATATGCGTTGCCGCATTTTAATGTGTCGGATTTATCCGCGCTTAAGGCGATTGTATTGGCGGCAAAAGAATTGAATAAGCCGGTGATGATTGGGGTATCCGAAGGCGAGAGGGAATTTGTTGGAGTTAATGAAGTTGCCGCTTTGGTAAAAAGCTACCGAGAAGAATTGAGCATTCCAATATTTTTGAACGCTGATCATACGCATAGCTTGGAAGGAATTAAAATTGCCGCGGAGGCAGGTTTTGACGAAGTATTATTTGATGGTTCAAAATTATCGCTTGAAGAGAATCTAAAACAAACCAAAGAGGCGGTAGCGATTGCTAAGGCGATTAATCCGGAAATTATTGTCGAAGGAGAGCTGGGATATATTGGAAGTTCTTCGGAAATTATGAAAGAAACTCCGGAAGGAGCGTCATTAAATCCAGAGATGCTTACTAAGCCGGAAGAGGCTTTGGCTTTTGTAAAAGAAACCGGAATAGATGTTTTTTCTCCAGCGGTTGGCAATATGCATGGACTTTTGGAATCAATGGTGACTGGTGAAGTTAAAAAAAGGTTGGACATAGAAAGAATTCGAGAAATTAAAAAAACCTGCGGCGCATTTTTAACCTTGCATGGAGGTTCTGGGACGGCGGATCAAGATTTTGTCGCCGCTATTGCTGCCGGAATAAATATTATTCACATAAATACCGAAATACGATTGGCCTGGAGAAGGGGGTTGGAAGAGGATCTTAAAGAAAAGCCAAACGAAGTGGCTCCATATAAACTTTTGACCGGAGCTGAAGAGGAGGTGCATAAAGTTGTTTTAGAGAGGATGAAATTGTTTTATGGTATCAACTAAAATTTTGTGTAGATGCGCTACTTAATTTTTACATTTTTGGTGTTGCTGACCTTTGCGGTTTTAGCCGACTATTATTTAAGTTTGGCAATTAAAGGTTTTCAAACCGGGTTGCCGCAAGAGCAGGCGATTAAGTATCCGATTGTGAGGCCGATTGTGGAGCCGACGAAGGTTGCCACGACTTCTACTTCGACGTTTTTGGATGCATCCGGACAAAAAAAGTTTTTAGGGCCAACGGTTAAGCCATTTATTATTGGCCCGAAGAGTCCTCCGCCCGGAGCGGAGTAAACATGTAGCGTATAACTTGTAGCGTGGAATACAATTTTTTATTTGTCATTGTCCAACTTGATTGGACAATCCAGTCGTATTAATTCAAGTTCTGGATCCCGGATGAATACTCCGGGATGACAAAAGGGCTATCTGACACGGGGAGTTGAGTGTGTTTCCCCGACCCCCCCTTACTGATTCGACCCCCTGGTCAATTTTAGAAATAATAAACCCCGATCCGATGGACCAGGGTTTATTATTTTGGAGCGGGTAAGGGGAGTCGAACCCCTATCTCATACTTGGCAAGCATGTGTTCTACCGCTGAACCATACCCGCATTGCTATACCATTATATTTTTTTTATGGAAAAGGTCAATCCATTCGAGAATTTTTATTTTTAAGTATTTATTTCTGGTGCTAACCATACAGATTCCAGTTTGTAGTCTTTTTGTCGGATGTCGTCCTATAATTATTTGTGTTTTAACGAATGAAACTTTTGAAGCTGTGGCTTTTTCCCAGAATATTTTGCAATCCTTCTCGGAGTTGTCGGGATATGTTATGAGGCCGAGTTTAATCTTGTCTGGGTTAATTTTTAAAATTTCTATTAAGAATTTTACATAAATATTAACCATCCGCGGATCAGTATTGGTTAGTCGTATTGGATTTTTGATATTTTTATCTCCCTCTCCCCAGTAAAGCATTATTCCAGCGACGAATAGAGGATTTTTTGATAATTTGCCGAATTCTTCTCTCGATTCTTTTAGTGCTAGATTATCAGATTTTTTTTGAGCAAGGGACCTTCCGATGTTTAGTTTCTTAATTTTTTCTTTCGCCTCAAGATTCGCTTTGAGGATGAGTTTATTCTTTATAATTTTTGACCAATCGACATCCTTAAACCATTCTGAGATGGTGCTTTTGGGTATATTAAGAG
>CAZTBQ010000019.1:3646-9773 GCA_964612445.1 uncultured Candidatus Saccharibacteria bacterium
GCCAGCCCAATTTCTCGATAGCTTTTTCCTCGGCGGCGCAAATTTATTGCTTCTCGCTTGTCTCCTCTCATTGTCGTATTATTGTTCCGACCTAATTATTATATCATAAAGAGTGCGATTTATGAAAAGGCTGTTTTTGTTTTAGGGTAGGTATGTTTAAATTAACGAATGCTAACCGTTATTTTCTTTGCGATGATTATCGTTCAGTCGGCGGCTTATTTATGGTTTCAGTCTAAGGCGGGAGTGGTGTCTCATAAAAAGTACATGATTGCCAATGCTTGTTTTATGTTCGGGCAAGCGGCTCAGATGGGGGATGGATTTACTAAGGGGGCCTGGGCGAGTTTTTCTATCGCTGCGTTTTATTTTGTAATGACCGGAATCGGGATATTTCAGAGATATAGACTAATGAGGAGGGAGTTGGCCCGCCTTCGCCAAGGCTTCGGCGAGGCATAAGAAAAACTAATCCCGCCGAAGTGGCGGGAAAGTTATTTCTAATGTGCGCTCGCGAAGAGTTTCACTGCTCGTCCGCCGGCTGGCGGACTGCGCTTTCAGAACCCACGGTTCTGAATAATCTCCTTCACGGAGGGGGCGATATTGCATCCCCTCCGACCCACCCCTCCGTTCAATTCTTCGCTCGAATACAAAATAAAATAGCCAAACCCGTAAAGGGCTGGCTATTTTATTTGTGCGCTCGCGAAGAATTGAACTTCGATTACAGCCTTCGCAGGGCCGTGTTCTATCCGTTAAACTACGAGCGCGTGATTAGACTTCAATATACCACAATACCTAAATCGCACATTAAATGCTGGTTAAATATACTAATTTAGGAGAAATTTAACAATAGCCTCCCGCCAAGGAGGCGGGATTGCGGAATTTAAACCTCAGCTTCGCCTCCGGTTAATTCCGGTAACTATATCCTCAAAACTCTTTCTACGATATCAATCCAGGATGGGGTATATTCGTACTCTTTAAGTTTAAGTCTTAAGGCGGCGCGGATTTTTTCGTCATCGGTTTTCGGCCAGCGAATTTCAGTTTTAAACTTTAGATTATTTTTGAAGAATACATAGGTTTCCATATATTCTTGGTCGGTAGCTTCGAGTTCCGAGTTGGCGAATCCGCGCATCTGATTAAATGGATAAAACTTTTCTTTTATGTGTAATCCCTTGTCGTCTATTTTAAAATCAACCATCTCCGGTTTTCGATTCGCCCAAGAGATCAGTAAGGTTTCAGCGGCGACAACAAAAAACCCGAACAAAAAATTTCTTTGCCAGATTGCGAAGGCAAGCATCAGGAGGGCGATTCCCATCGTGACCCAGTACCACTTTTTATCTTTTTCGTAATAGTTAAATTCGGGCGCTTTCCAGATTATGTCCATGATTTTATTTTAGCATATCAACCCGCTTTTGCACTGACTAAGGCATATATCTTTTTAGCGCCGGCAAATTTAAGCGCTTTGGAAGCGGAATATAGAGTTGCTCCAGTTGTGGTTACGTCGTCGATTAATAATATATTTTTATCTTTGATTTGCGCGGCATCCGCCCAAAAGGCATTTTCGAGGTTTTCCCGTCTGCTACTTAGTCCATGCATAGATGTTTGCGGCTTTGTTTCTTTGGTGCGCGCCAACGCGTTTTTGATAATTGGCAAATTTAATTCGCGCGCGACTATATTCGCCAGAATTTCTGCTTGATTAAATCCGCGTTCGCGTAAGCGATTCTTTCCAAGGGGCACAGCGCAGACACTTAAGTTTTCTTTTGGCAAAACTTTTACAGCATAAGTGCAGATTAATTTTCCAAGGGTTTCTCCAATCCAGTCGCCATGCCGGAATTTTAATCTGCGGATTAAAGATTGGATTGGTGGGTTGAGCCGATAGTTGGTGGCTGCAGCTAAAATAAACGGAGTGTCCAGGTGGCATATTTTTATGTCGCTTGGCAGGCGGGCGTGGCACCTTCCACAGTAAAGAGAGTTGTTTATTTCAATCGATTTTAAGCACGGTCTGCAAAGCGCGAAATCGTCTTCGGTTTTTTCTTTACAATTTGCGCAAGTAGTTGGGAATATGGCGCGAAGCAGTAAATTGAAAAGCATTTTTATGATATAATAAGTATACGACAGCGGAATATAAAAAGCTCAAGAGCGAATCAGATGAAAATTTTAGATATTTTTGGAGGCAAAAAATCATCAACGGAACTCGGCGTAGATATTGGAACTACGGCTATTAAGCTTGTGGAGGTTGAGAGAATTGCTGGGTCTCAGCCAAAACTGTTGAATTACGGAATGCTTGAGACACAAAGCGCCTTACTTAGGGCAAACACGGCGCTGCAGACAAGTACTCTCAAAATTTTTGAACGCGACATCGCCGAATATTTAAAAGCATTACTTGCGCAGGTTAATCCAAAAACCAGAACAGCCGTTGCTTCACTTCCTTCTTTTTCTGCATTCACAACAATAATTACAATTCCAGAGGTTGAGCAGAAAGATTTAGAGCAAGCTGTAATCTACCAAGCCAGACAAGTTATTCCTTCGGCGATTAATGAAGTTGCTTTGGACTGGTCCAAGGTGGGGGAGTATACCGATGCAAATGGAAATAAATTCTTTCAAATATTTTTAGTCTCGGTTCCGCAGGAGCAGATTAAAAAATATCAAAGAATTTTTGGAGATGCCGGGTTAACTTTGAGAGCTTTGGAAGTTGAGAGTGTTAGTTTGATGCGATCATTAATCGCGAATGATCCAACCCCTTCATATGTTGTAGACATTGGGAGTTTGTCTACTGGGATTTTAGTGGCGGAAGGCGGACAATTGAGATTCTCCGGACAAACCGATTTTTCCGGTTCGTCTCTTACTCAGGCGCTAGCAACCAGTTTAAATATCAATCCAATTCGCGCCGAAGAGCTTAAAAGGGAGAGGGGAATAATCGGCACGGGAGCAAATTACGAGTTATCCACAATAATGCTACCTTTTTTGGATGCTATAATTAGTGAGGTAAGAAGGGCGGAATTTTCTTATAAGACGCAGTTTCCGGATGCTCGAAATATCGAGAGAATAATAATCTCTGGAGGAGGATCAAATCTTTTGGGGATTGAAAAATATTTTCGTGACCAGTTTAAGATGCCGGTGGTTAAGGCGGCTCCGCTTTCAAAATTCTCGTATCCAGTAAACTTAGAACCGCTTACTCCAGAACTTAATTCTTATCTATCAGTTGCTTTAGGGCTTGCACTTAAAGAATAAAATATGGCATTACCAACCCAAGAAATAGAAAAATTAGCGAAAGCTCCGACCGAAGGACAGGGGAGCTATAAGCAACTTTTAATGCTCGCCGGAACGCTTCTTTTTATAAGCGCTGTTTTGTATTTTGGACTAACTCTTGGATATGCTCCATATATCGATAATCAAATATCTTCCGTGCAGGCGCAGTCCGCCGCGTTGGATAAACAAGTTCCCAAAGAAAAGCAGGATGAGTTGATCGCTTTTTATTCCCAAATTAGTAATTTAAGCACGTTGCTCGCAAAACATCCGAATACAATTAAGATTCTTTCTTGGCTAGAATCCAACACTCAACCAAATATTTATTTTTCGAAATTTTCATTCAACCTTGCAACTTATCAGCTTAGCTTAATTGGCGTTGGGAAAACTCCTTTAGATATTGCGGAACAGGTAAATATTTTTGAAAAAGCAGGAGAGGCGACCAGGGTCAATTTCAATAATATCTCTTCAATGACCGGAGGTGGGTGGCAGTTTAATGTGGGAATCTTTTTGGATCCAAAATTTATTGCCACTGCCGGAAGTACGGTTGCGGAGACAATTCCTATTCCAACTCAGCAAACCAGCACAACTACCACCGCCACCTCATCCAATCCATTGAGTATTCCGGGAACCCAGCCTCCTACGGTTCCAACGTCGACAGTTCAAGGTCCGGCAAATCAACCAATAACACAATAATATGAAATCTTCTGGAAAAAGATTAATTAGTATGCTTGTGGCCTTTGTGATGATTTTTGCCGCGATTATTATTTACGTGAACTTAACTGTTCCCGCATATACCGATTTGGATATTAGGCGAGCCGATTTAAATTCTTTGGATGAGCTTTATTCTCGAAAGAAGAAAGCAATCGACGACGTTCAAAATGTTTTAAAAGATTACGATAGCGACCAGAAAATGAGGGGGCTAAAGGAGGTTATCTCTTCTTCGTTGCCAAATAATCCAGACCAGTCTGAAATTTTAAATCAAATCAGGGCAATCGCAGGAGTAAATCAACTTTCTTTGACGGACATGAGCTTAAATGTTTCTAGTGTTCAAGGTGTTTCTGCTCGCGCTACCAGCACCCAATTAATTAAGCCGGTTGCGGCAATTTCAGTTCAGTTCAAAGTAATTGGATTTTATGCGGACATAAAGAGCTTCATAGCTTCATTGGAAAATAATTTAAGGATAATGGATATTCGATCTATCGCTATTGATCCTCTCGGCAAGCCTGATCAAGATTACTATCGCGCAGATTTAACGGTCATAACCTACTATCAATCAAAATAAAATGGCAATAGTTGTACAAGAAGAACAAAAATCGGGATTGGGTGTAATGGGCTTGTTAATTTGGCTTTCGATTTTATTGGCGATTGCCGGTTCTGCATATTATGTTTTTTTTAGAAATCCTGGAATAGTTGGCGATGGGGGAGCATCTGATGCGCGCGAGGAAATTGCGGTTCAGCTTGCTAAAGTTAAGGCTAATGCCGACGAGCTTTTGAGAAATCAAAAATACGCTTCGCTTAAAGGCAATACTTCTCCATTGAATCCGCAGAACAAGGGGAGAGCTAATCCGTTCCTTTCGATTCCGTCGGTAAACATTGTCGCTCCAAGATAGAACATGACAGGAGATCAATTATTACAAGCCCTAGTTGCCCAGGGTTTGGTTTCTCAAGAAGATTCACAAAAAATTTTGCGGGAGGCGAATTTAGCCGGGAAGACTCCCGAGGCTCTTTTATATGAAAGAAGAACCATTGATGATGAGAAAATTGCTCAAGTTAAAAGTCAGTTACTTAAGATTCCATTTCAAAGATTTCCAGCCGCCAGCGTAGAAGATGCTATTTTGCATATAATTCCCGAAGAGACCGCCAGAAATTATGGAGTTGCTCCGCTTTCGAGACAGGGAGATATGTTTGTGGTTGGCATGATTAATCCAGATGATCCAAAGGCCCAAGAGGCGCTCAAATTTATTGCGCGGCAGAATCGTTTAAATCTTGGAGTCTACATTTTAACCTATGGGGATTGGCAACAAATTTTAAGAAAGTATTCACCGTACAAGAACCAAGTTGAGGCGGCAGTTAAATCCCTGGGAGGAAAAGCTGATGGCAAGCAGAAGCTTGTTGAGTTGGACGCAAGCGGATCGTCGGATGATGCGCCGATAATTAGAATCGTTGCCGACACTTTGAAAGAAGCGGTTCAAGGAGGAGCCTCGGATATTCACATTGAACCGATGGAAAATTATATGCGCATTCGTTTTCGAACCGGCGGGGAGCTGCATGAGATAACAAATCTTCCGCTTTCGATTGCTCAATCGGTTATTTCGCGCGTTAAAGTTATGTCCAACTTAAAAATCGATGAAACTCGAATGCCTCAAGACGGACGTTTCCGCAGTAAAATTTTTGATCGAGAGATCGACTTTCGTGTGGCAACATTTCCAACTCCTTTAGGAGAGAAAGTCGCCATTCGTGTTTTGGATCCGAAGACTGGACTAAAGAGCTTAGATAAGCTTGGACTTATGGGAAAGAATTTGCAGACGGTAACAGAGGGCATTGAGAAGCCTTTTGGAATGGTTTTGATTTCTGGACCTACTGGTTCTGGTAAATCTACTACGCTTTATGCTTTGCTTCAGCTTTTAAATAAAGAGGGAGTTAATATTGTTAGCCTGGAGGATCCGGTGGAATATTTCGTTGCCGGAGTTAATCAATCTCAGGTGAGGCCAGAAATTGGATATACATTTGCTTCCGGGTTGAGACAGATTTTGCGACAAGATCCAGATGTAATTATGGTTGGTGAAATGCGCGATGATGAAACTGCAGGACTGGCAGTGCACGCTGCGCTCACCGGACACGTTGTTCTTTCAACGTTGCATACGAATAATGCTGCCGGTGTTATTCC
>CAZTBQ010000020.1:0-9609 GCA_964612445.1 uncultured Candidatus Saccharibacteria bacterium
AGAACTGTGCATATTATACCATATAGATGTTTTATGTCAATCCCGTAAGAGTCCGCGCTCGCGCGGCTGCCGCGCGCCCCGGAGGGGCTTGAGCGAGCTGACTCTAACGGGATCAACTAGTACTCGCCTTCCAAATTTTAAGGATCGTCATTCCCGCGAGATATGGTTTTATAGTTTTCCACAGCCCCAGTTGTTTTTATTAAAAAGGTGCTATAATGAATTCAGAAACCTTGAGTATCGAATACACACACTAAGCGCGCGAAAGCGTGTTCAACTTGTTCGTCCCAAAAGGCGAATGTACACGGAGCCACCCGATATCAGGCTCCTTTTTTTTATTTATACAAATGGAACGATACAAATATACGAATGGTACACCTGCCCGCCTTTGGCGGGAATGATACTAATCATACGAATAACCCAAATTCATTCGTACTATTCGTATAATACGTATACATTTGTATATTTGTATAATAGCTATCTATTTTACTATATAATTAAACGGTGAGCCGAATAGAAAAATTACTTCAAGAATATTTTGATTATTTGGAGATTGAAAAAAATCGTTCGCTTAAAACGCGCGAGAATTATAATCATTATTTAAAAAAATTTATCGAGACTACCAAAATAAGCTCTCCGGAAGATATTACCGAGGAAAGAGTGCGCGCCTTTAGGGTCGCTCTGGCGCGAGGAGAGATTAAAAAGATTACCCAGAGTTACTATGTTATTGCCCTAAGAAGCTTTTTGAAATATTTAGCCAAGAGAGATATCGCCACTCTTGCGCCAGACAAAATTGAATTACCAAAAATCGCCCGCCGGCAAATTGAAGTTGTAGAATACAAAGACCTTGAAAGAATGTTAAAGCCGGAAGGCAAAGGCGACTTGCGAGAACTGCGCGACCTGGCAATCCTTGAAACCTTTTTTTCGACCGGGCTTCGTGTTTCCGAATTATGTTCGCTGGATAGATATATTGATTTGGAACGTGGAGAATTTACAATTCGCGGGAAAGGAGAAAAGTTGCGTGTCGTTTTTTTGTCGGACAATGCTCGCCGCGTGATCAAGGCTTATCTAGATAAGCGCCCCGATGCCGATCCGGCAATGTTTATTAGCTTAACCAAAAATGGAAAAGTTTTGGGCAGAATTACTTCGCGCGCAGTTGAAAGACTTGTAGAAATGCGCGCCCGAAAAGCTGGGATTTCTCGCCGAATACATCCTCACGAGTTGCGCCATAGCTTCGCAACCGATTTACTTTTAAATGGGGCGGACTTGCGCGCAGTCCAAGAAATGCTGGGACATGCGAGCATCACTACCACACAAATTTATACGCATCTAACGAATAAAGAACTTCGCGAGATCCATAAATCTTTTCACGGAAAGAAGAGGAAGTAAGTTTTTAGTTAGTAATACCCCACGTCGCCCTGCGGGCTATGCGGGATTGCCGAGCACATAATATGTGCTCGGCAAAAAAAATCCGCCATCCGTCGGATGACGGAGGCGGACGTTATGCTGACTGAAGCCTAGTCGGGTGATCGAAGCGAGCTTCATATCTGGAGGGCAACATCCGATAGTACGGAAGATGTAGGATAAAGCGGACATTCTTGCCGGTGGTCTTCTGGTACCACTGCTCGAATTCCTGCAGGAGTTCATCGCAGAGCTCGACACTGAAAACGTCGACCTGAATATCCTTAAAGCTCCAGCGAAATCCTCCGCCCAAACCGTACTCTTCATCCGTGATGGAAATGCATGCGGCGCGAGTCGACACGCCGCCCTTCAACTCGAAAATGTCGAGAGACTTGAGTGCCGGAGCGGATTCAGCCGAACAACGGCTCGCCGGCTCTTCGTACCGTAGTTTCGGCCACTCCAGGAGCAGAGAGAATCTCTTGCCCACTGCCCTCCAGCGGCGGATTTCGTTCGTAACACCATTCTGATTGGACGAGTTGACGATGTCCACTTCTTCCTCCTTTTGCAGGGCTTCCGCTATTCTGCTACATAAACCAGAAAACGTCAAATAATAATTTAACGGCACCATCCAATTTCTATTATGCCTATAAAAAATGCACCCGTAATGGGTATATTTTTTATTATTAGTGCGGGCGAGAGGAGTTGAACCTCCAATGGGTTGCCCCACACGGTCCTAAGCCGTGCGCCTTTGCCAGTTTGGCTACGCCCGCAGAAATGGCTTGGCAGTATTATATTTTCTTTTCAACTTATATTCAACGCCCTTGTAATAAATCTTGTTTAGCAAAATTATAGAATCCGCTTTCGCATATACCAGAACACCCATCCCGTCTTCTTTAGCCTCAATCCAGCCCGACTCAATCTTAAAGAGTTCAGAGATTCTTTTTTTCAGCCATTCCAAAAATTTGGAGCTGGCAGAATACATCCTCACCCTAAGTTGAGGGTTTTTACTTTCCGGATGTCGATATGCGCCAATTGAGCCATCGCCATCTATGCATCCGCGCAAGAAATCTGCAAAATATTTATCTTCGACCTTTAATTCTCCAATTGTTTTAGACTTTTTGGCTGTTATTCCAAGTTTTTCCATATATTCATAGAAATTTCTATCTCCAAATTGAATTTGAAAATATTTTTTGGTTTTTTCTCCTCCGCGAGATTTTAGGCCAATTTTATTTTTTAGCCCTAGGCACTCTTTAAAAATCTGAACCAGGACGAAGTCTTTGGAGGTAAAATTAATATGTCTTCCATCCGGAGACAAATTTCCGTCGGTTGCCAATAAACCTAAAGCATAAGCGAATTCTTTCGACCATATTATTTTTGCTCTTCCCATCCTCCTCATCTTCTTATTATACTAAACCTAATAGCGTATGCCAATGTGGATATAAAATATCTGCCGGGTTGGAATAGGAATCCGATAACTACGACTGAGGTGCTATTCGGTAGTAACTCCGTCGAATTCTGGCCCGTCCGCTTCTGCCTCCGCTTTTGTCGCCCTAACAACTCCATCTTTGTGGTGCGCAGGAGAATAAATTGTGTAGAGTTTTAATTTTTCGGTTTCCGAAACATTTATTACGTTGTGCTGTGCGCCCGAAGGAACAATAATGGCCGATCCATCCGTTACCGCATATTCGTTGCCATCAATTATAACTTTTCCCTCTCCACTTTCGAATCTAAAAAACTGATCGTTCTCGGTATGTGTTTCTAGGCCGATTTCTTCATTTGGCGCCAAACTCATGAGCACGAGCTGACAATGTTTTCCAGTGTACAAAACTTTGCGAAAATTTTCATTTTCCAAAGTATCTTTTTCGATATTTGCGTTAAATCCTTTCATTTTTTTATTGATTTATTTATTAAAATTATAGCACAAATACAGGCTTAATGCATTGAAAAATATAGACAAAATCTATATTTCTGCCCTTTGTGCCCGCGTTTGACTTATCATCTAAAAAATGGTATAATTTAAATAGTCTCGAAGGCTCATTAATTATCAAATAACCGCCCTTGAAGGGGCGAAAAGAAGAAAGAAAAGAGGAGGATTAGTATGGCAAAGTCTGGAGGGGGCGGAAGCCCCAAGCCCGCGGCACCTGCCGCACCCGCCAAGCCGGCGGCCCCGGCTTTTTCCGTCGTTGAGATTCTCAAGCATATCCTTTCCGGAGCTGCTGGAGTGGTCATCGGCGAAGCAACTTCAAAGGCTGGGGAGGGCGCGAAGGCGGCCATGGGGCCGACCAGCGCCTTCATGAGCTGGTGGCCGAGAGAGGCCGGGGAGCCCCTGCTCTCCGTTGCCAACCTCGGCAAGTTCGCCGGCCTGCTGGTCGGGCTCGGACTCTACAAGAAGGTAGATCCTTTCCCCGGCTCGAAGGCCGACAACGCGGCGGTCTACGGACTTGCCGCCTACCTCGCCTCTCAGCTTGTAGTTGAGAGAAAGAACGACATGGGGAGCCATTTCGGCTCCCTAGAAGGGAATCTCTTCGTCGGCCTTGCCGAGAAGAAGTTCTCCTCTATCGTCGATGTCATGGACTGGGTCAACGGCCTGGACCATCGGCAGGAGCGGCAGCTGGCAGAAATGCTGAACGCTGCTCTCGCCAACGACGATGGCGAGGGGAAAAAGAGAGGAGCTGTTCTCGATGCTCTCGCCGACCAGTCGGTCCGCGACATGCTGTCGCGAACCCTGGAGAAGAAGCCGGCGAGCCCGCCGGTGGCGGATGCCCTGAAGGCGATGTCGGCGACCGTGAAAGCGGTCGTCACTTCGCCCGAAGCCGTCGCTGCCGATCAGGCCGCTGCGGATGCTCTCGCGAGTCTCCGCACCAAGCTCCCCTGGCTCCACAAGTGAGCAGGGATTAAGGAGATAAAATGCCTACCGCTTTTTTCGACGAACTCATCGACCTTCTGCAGGCGCTGTGGGCCACGCCCAACCGCTGGCTCAGGCGCCTAATCGTCCTCGCCATCGCGACGCCGTTCCTCAGCATGCTCGCAGGCATGTTCTGGGGGCCTCTCGCGATGATGACGGCGCTCGTGCCGGTCATCATCGTCGTCAGGTGGGTGACCCTCGTGGTCGATCCGCTCGTCATTGGGATCATCAACCAGTACGACTTCGGAAAGAAGTTGACTGGTTGGGTGGTTCTCGTCTGCGGCGTGGAACTTTCGTGGGCCTTTTTCTGCGGAATCTTTCCGCTAGAGAATGACCTGCGCGTGAGCTTCACCGCGCTCTTCGCGCTTCTCGCTGCCGCCGCCCTCGCGGGCGGGTCGGCATATCTGAAACTGGAGTTCGGTTGGCCGAGAAGGCTCGCCAAGCTCCTCGTCTTCGCGGCTCTCGTCTGTGGCATCATCCTCCTTCTCGTCGGCGATAATAAGCCGAAGAAGGAGAACTCGATCCCCAAGCGGATCATTGGGAATGTCCTCGAGATGAAGGCTGAAGCGGCGGACATCCTCAGCATCTTCGGAAATAACCAGGCTGAATCTGGGACGAGAATGGCGCCGTCGCTCACGCCGAACCTCAACGTTTGCGCTGGAGCGCAAGACATCACCATCGACTACAACGGGAGCGGCGCCGAGGTTCCGCTGGATCCGGTCTGCTGGTCAGGCTGGATCAGAACGCCTCCGTCCGCGGATCTCTCGATTCGCAACGGCGACCTTGCGATGGAGATGTTCTTCATCCAGGGAGAGACCTGGAATGTCGGGGGTTCGCCGAAATACATCGGCCAAGTCCCCTCGTCCACCTTCCGCCTGCGAGGCGAAGGAGGGAAGGCGATCATCTTTCTTTCTCCTGCATTGAATAAGTGAGCTTTTCCTGCGCTCCCGACTAAAACTCGGGAGCTTTTTTTATTTTGGTTGTTGAAATTTATTTGAGAACAAAAAATCTCCTCGCGTGTGCGGGGAGATTTTTTATAAATTACTTATTGCAAACAGGAAGGTAGGCTTCCTCCGGTTCCTTGGAATCCCGACTGCAAATCTAAACCGACAATGCTAGCCGCGATTTTCGGAATGTTTCGAGCTAAAACAGCCACAGCAACTCCGATTACTGCATAGAGCAACATGTGGTTGGCTTTTTCAACCTTTTTAGCATCTCCACTGGCTGTTAGATAGTTGTACGCTGCGAGGATTATATAAACCACAGCAACGAACATGATTATCATGAAGAACCAGCCGAAAAACGTACACATAAGATTCCAAACTCCTCCAATGTTAGTTGGAGCAGCAACGCTTTGTCCGAAAACAACATACGGCGCGCTGGCTAAAGCAACATAACCCAAGTAGGAAAGCTTTTCAGATATTTTTTTCATATTATCTTAAACAAAACCGACCTTTCATAATTTGATTATACCACGAGGGGAATTTGAACAAAAGAAGCGTGTGGAAAATTAACTGCCTATTGTAGTATCAACAACACTCAACAGAATCGAGACTAGGTTCTTTGCCAAAAGCGCCACAATAAACCCAATGGAAGCATATAGGATAGTTTTCCCTCCGGTTTGAAATTGTTTTGGATCGCCTCCAGCAGTAATTATCTGATACGCCCCATACATTATGATGAATGGCATTATTGCCATCACCACAGTCAAAGCAAAGTCTAATATCTTTCCAAGAATACATTCTAAATCTTTACAGGCAGAACCCAGAGGGTTTAGGTCTCCGAGGTCGATAACCGTATTAGCTGGAGGAGTTGTTGCGTCAACAGCAAAAACAAAACTTACCGAACCAAATATCAGAATGGAAAGAAAAAGCGCGAATGCAAACTTTTTAATCATATATTTATTCTAGCACGGAGGAACAAAGTGGCAATGTGCCCATGCTAATTTTTTCGATAACGTCGTATTCCAAAAAATATGAGATATTTAGTTTACAAAGCTCGTTTTTGCCGACACCGAGAAGATTCATTACCGCGACTTCGATTTCTGGAATATCGGATTCTTTCGCTTCAGCTCTAAGAATTACATCGAAACTCCCGAATTCGCGATCGAAAATAAATTCGTATTTATTATTCCCAGCTATCAAGATTTCATTTCTTTCCGGCCAATACCCTTCTGCGTTTTGAAAAAAGTTTTCAACTTCAATACTTCCGCCGACGCCACCGACTATCAGCTTGCTTCCCTGCGGGAACTCCTCTTTTTCTTTGTCGGTTGGAGCTCTAAATCCAGTCGCCGAAATTTCTCCCTCGTCATTATTGCCGCCAATCGGCTCTACTCCTCCAATAGAAATATCTTCGCCCTGAGATGATAGAAAAATCGAATATATAAAGTACCCCGCTCCCATAAAAATCAGCACTCCCAAGATTATTAAAATTTTTTTATTCATTTTTTATTGCAAAGAGAAGTGAACTTCGTCCCCGTTGCCGAACCATTTTAATTTGATACCCCAAGCACCAAGATTGTCGCTTATCGCTTTGTAAGTTATTCCCGAGACCGATATGTCGATAGCATTACCGGCTGAATGAAGAGAAGTTCTACCAACTTTGCATGGACTATCCGGAGCGCAAATCCCGTGTTTCGCGGATTCTCTTTTTAAATTATCCTCAACCGTCTTGCAATCTGCTCGCTGTGCGGGAGTTAGACTTTTTAATGCCTGATGTATTGAATATATTTGATAAAGATGATCCTGATATGCCTTTGGTCGATATACAGAAGTCTCCCTAGCAGATGGAACTTTTGCTTTAAGTTTATTAAATTCAACACGAAGTTTATTTAAATTAGCATCGATAGATGGGTTTCCGCTTGACCATAAAATGGTTTCGCCATTTTCCATTCTTAATGCCAGCGGGTCAGTGATTGGCAGAAAATCTGCCACTGGGCACGCCCCCAAGCCCGACGGTGCGCAGAAGTCAGTTTTGGTGCACCTAGTCTCTCCACCGATACAATCCTTAGCGCACTCTTCCATTGATTGGTGGCAGCTGGCAACCCTAACTCCATCGTTGCCGGTACACTTATATGACGACTCTAAAATTCCCTCGCTCACCCTCTCTTCAATCTTGGTTAATACTGGCAACTCCAACTTCGTAAGTTGCGGATTAATTGTATTTAAAAGAATATAAGCTCCAAACAGAAGAACAATTCCTAGCAATGCATTATAGATTATATCATTTGATTCACTTACCTCTTTGGGATTGTTAGCTCCAATAATTCTTTTTATTCCTGCGTAGATAATCATTCCAAGAGCCAATACTCCGCTTAGGGCAATAGCCATTTCATAGAAATTGGCTATTAGTCCTACAGGGCTGGCATCATTCGCATATTTACAGGAAATACAGGGAATGGAGACATCGATGGCGGCGCGATTTTGTGCAAATGCAAAAACCGGAAGGATGATAACTGCAAAAGCTAATATTGATAATATTTTTTTCATTAAAAATTAAAATTGCCGAAAGCAGAAGCTACTTACAATACGCTGGCGGGTTACTCTGACTACACTCTGGGCATCCCTTACTCCCCGGACATGGATCTCCACCTGCGGACTCCTCTTGAGTCCCTTGTCTTACGCAGGCAATCTTAAGCCAAGAGGAGGTTTCTCCCTTGCTACCAAGCATTCCAGCGAGCGCATTCATAAAAGTATTTAAAATTGTGAATGATCCAATAATAATCAGAATTCCGATTGATACTTCAACGAGCATTTTGCGTGCTACAGAAATTTTATCTCCGGAGATTCCAGAGGTGGCGATTTTAAATCCGGCATAAACCGCGTATGCTGGCGCAACAATATAGAGGGCAATGGTCACACCGAGACGAAGCGCGTTTTGAATAGTGGCGAAAACATCACAAAGACTGGTACATGTGGGAAGTCCATTAGATGGAGCTCCACCAACGCAAGAAACGATTGGCCCCCAATATGGATTTAAAATTGTATCGGCAGCCGAGACGACTCCCGGGACAACTATCATCGACAAAAACAAAATTGCAAAAATCTTTTTCATTTATCTGCTAGTGTTTATTTTGCTTTGCGCCTCTTTTAAAGCACGAGAAATATTTGATTGTCCGGAAAGAATTTTAACAAGAGCCTCGCCCATAGCATCCTCGGCACGAGAATAATCTTTAACTAACCAACTTTTAGCCGACAACGCCTGATTTGTAAAAACGGAATACTTTGGATCGTTGCTGTTCAAAGAAATAAGTGACCTTAAAGCCGGTGGACGCAATCCTCTAAGAAAATAGTCGGAGGTCGCTTTACTGTCGGTGGTGGCATAAACCACGAAATCCCAAGCAGCAGCTTTATTCCTAGATTGTTTAGCAACCGTAAGCCCTTTGTATTTTGAATAATTTACAGACTGCTGAAGTGAAACCTGCGGCATTGTAGACACCCCAAAATTTATGAATTGGTTTTTTGCTTTAAGCCTCGCGAAATCCGCTTGATATGCAAAAGCGATCGGAGATTCTTCGGCGGCAAACTCATCTAAGGAATTTTTACGTGACTCATTCCAGGCATAATACTCGGAGACAGGATTGCTAAATTGCAAATAGAAGTTAATCGCATCTTGCGCCTTCTGGCTATCGCCGAAATATGCCATATCGCTTGACTGAACATTCATCATGGCCCCGTTTTGCATCATAAGCAGAAAGGAAATGTCGGCAGCGTGCTCAACAGTTTTTGATGACCCGCCCAGACCAACACCGGGCCTCTCGAGCTGGCCCTTGTCGTTTATTATCCTTAATTTCGGAACTATATCCTGAAGCTCTTTCCATGTTTTTGGAGGATTGGCGATTGACGCGCCATCAAACATTCCAATGTTATAAACCATTGCTAAAGTATCTATATAGAGCGGCAATGCGTAGATGGATCCGTTTAAAACCATGTCGGTTTCAAAAACTGTCGGAAACAACGCTCTGGCATTGCCGATATTAAATGTTTGAGAGACGAGAGGAGAGATTGATGCCTCTAAATTCCTAACATCCCTATTGGAAATAAAAAATACATCCGGACCTTCGCCCGCGGCGAGAGCATCCCTTACTTTGTCTTCAAAACCAATTTCGGATATCTGGGAATATTCTACATTCGCGACTCCCTTAGTGTTATATCCGGTGACTATTGGCGAAAAAACATCGGCCGAATCCGTGCCCCAAACTGATATTCTAGGAATTTCGTTTTTGGATGGCGTACCATAAAAAGTGAAAGCGACAAAAAGTCCGATTGCTACTAGAGCTATCGCGCCGATTAAAATTAATCGGTTCT
>CAZTBQ010000021.1:0-9581 GCA_964612445.1 uncultured Candidatus Saccharibacteria bacterium
GATTCCGAAGAAATAATTTCTAAATTAGTAAAAAATGGTTTAAATATTGCTCGTTTCAATTTTTCCCATTGCACATACGAAGAATTTAAATCCCGAAAAGCCAAGCTGAAGAAGGCCGCAAAGGCTGCAGGTGTTGAAGTTTTTGTCTTGCAAGATTTACAAGGTCCAAGAATTCGTGTCGGAGAAATCCCAGGAGGTTCGCGGGTTCTAAATAAAGGAGACGAAGTAATTTTCTCTACAAAAAAAGAAAAAGATGAATCGGTGATATATATAGACGATCCATATTTGCATTTGGACATAAAACCAAAAGAACTTTTATATTTGGCGAACGGCGAAATGGAATTGGAGGTTAAGAAAATATCCAAAGAAAAAATATATACCGAGGTAAAAAGGGGAGGAACGCTTTATTCAAGAAAAGGAGTAAATGCGCCGCACACTAAACTTACTACTTCCGGACTCACTGCTAAAGATAAAAAAGATGTTAAATTCGCGCTAAAAGAAGGAGTTGATTATATCGCAATCTCTTTTGTACAAACCGCGAAAGACGTTTTAGCCTTGAGAAAAATTATTGGCAATAAAATAAAAATAATAGCCAAAATAGAAACCGCAGTAGCCTTGAAGCATATCGACGAGATTATCCAGGCCTCCGACGGAATAATGGTTGCGAGAGGCGATTTAGGAATTGAAATCGCCGAAGAAAAACTTCCATTTATCCAAAAGAACCTAATTAGACAGGCAACCTGGCACGGTAAGCCTTCAATAACCGCAACTCAGATGCTGATTTCCATGATTAACTCTCCGCGCCCAACCCGCGCCGAAGTTTCCGATGTCGCTAATGCCGTTTTGGACGGAACCGATGGAGTTATGCTTTCAGATGAAACCGCATCCGGAAAATATCCGGTTGAAGCAATACATACTTTAGCTAAAGTTGTGAAGCAGGCAGAGAATTACTACTTTAATAAGCCTAATTTGCTGTAATAGTTGTCCACAATAGACGTGCCTTCACTTCGGGATTATCCTTGTATCTAGTAAACAACGTAAAAATATTTTTACGTCTCTAAGCTAGCTACAAATTATGAAAAATCTCAAAAAAAATGACCCACAGGTTTATCGGGCCGTCATGGGCGAAGTAAAAAGACAGCAGGAAGGAATGGAGTTAATTGCCTCGGAAAATTATGTTTCCGAGGCAGTTTTAGATGCGCTCGGAACCGTATTTACTAATAAATATTCGGAAGGATATCCGGGGCATCGTTACTATGGAGGGCAGGAATATACAGATATAGTCGAGGAGTTGGCAATTAATAGAGCCAAAAAGCTCTTTGGAGCGGAGCATGTTAATGTTCAGCCACATTCGGGCGCACCGGCAAACATGATAGCTTACAGCGCAGTTTTGAAGCCTGGAGACACTGTCCTGGGGATGGACTTGTCCCATGGCGGACACTTAACCCATGGGCATCCGGTAACACTTTCAGCCAAAATCTATAAGTTTATTGGCTATAAAACCGATGCATCCGGAAAGATCGATTATAAGAAATTGGAAGAGACTGCAATCAAAGAAAAGCCACGCTTAATTTTGGCGGGATTTTCTGCATACACTCGACAATTGGACTACAAGAAGTTTCAGGATATCGCCAAAAAGGTTGGAGCGATAACCATGATAGATATCGCCCACATCGCTGGCCTTATAGCCGGCAAGGCAATCCCGAATCCGGTTCCATATTTCGATATTGTGACCACCACAACTCATAAAACTCTTCGCGGCCCGCGCGGCGGCATGATTATGTGCAAGCAGGAATTCGCAAAGGCAATAGATAAAGCTTGTTTTCCCGGATTTCAGGGAGGTCCGCACATGAACAACGTTGCGGCCAAAGCCGTTGCTTTCGGCGAGGCACTAAAGCCATCTTTTAAAGTTTATGCGAAACAAATATTAAAGAACGCAAAAATTTTGGAATCGGAACTTAAAAAACACGGATTTAAAGTAATGTTCGGTGGCACAGAAAATCACATGATGCTCGTCGACGTTTTTGGTAGTAAAGGTGTAACCGGAAAAGAAGCCGAGACCGCTTTAGACAAGGTTGGGATTACGCTAAATAAAAATATGATTCCCGATGATCCGCGTAGCCCAATGGATCCTAGCGGAATCAGAATTGGAGTGCCGGCAGTTACTACGCGAGGAATGAAAGAAAAGGAGATGAAGTTAATCGCGGAATGGATAAAGGAAACCATCGAGAATCATCAGAACGAAAAAGCTTTAAAACAAATACACAAAAAAGTCGTTACCTTGTGTAAAAAGTTTGTAATATATAAAAATTTAAAATAAAAATGGAAGAACAGAAACACCAAAGACCATCGTGGGATGAATATTTTTCGGAGATAGTTAAAATTGTCGGGTCTCGCGGCACATGCGACAGAGGAAGAATTGGGTGCGTAATTGTTAAAGACAAAAAAATAATCGCGACCGGATACGCGGGAGCTCCTGCTGGACTTAAACACTGCGATGAGGTTGGCCACGAAATGAATACGGTTGTGCACGCCGACAATCATGAGTCACGCCACTGTATTCGAACTACTCACGCGGAACAAAACGCAATTGTTCAGGCGGCACGCTTCGGCGCAGCAATCGACGGAGCTTCTTTGTATTGCAAATCAACGCCGTGTTACGCTTGCGCCAAAATGATAATCAACGCCGGTATCAAAAGAGTGGTTTGTGAGGAAGATTACCACGCCGGAGAGAGGAGTAAGGAAGTATTCAAGGAGGCCGGTATAAAATACGAATTATTGAGCAATCGAATGACGACATATGAGGATATGGGCGGCGAAAATAAATAATATATGGATAAAATAATTTTAGGACTAGTTGGAGAAATAGCTTCAGGGAAAGGAACAACGGCAAAGTATCTACAAGATAAATACGCTGGCAAAACACATCGTTTTTCGACAATGTTGCGGGATGTCGCCACGAGAATGCATCTTGAAGAAAGTAGGGAAAATCTTCAAAAGTTATCTACTGCCTTCAGGCAATATTTCGGCGATGATATTCTCTCTACGACAATCTATCACGACGTATCTTCGGATACGAACGCATTGGTGGTGATAGACGGTATTCGACGATACCCAGACATCAAACAGATGAGTACACTGCCGGAATTTAGACTTGTATATATAGAGGCCAGCGCAGAAAATCGTTATAAAAGAATTATTGAGCGCGGCGAAAACGCAGACGACAAAAACAAGACCTTCGAAGAATTTAAAAAAGATCATGACTGGGAAACCGAGAAAGATATTGTTGGGTTAAAAAGCAAAGCGGACTTCATCATTAATAATGACGGCAGCCTAACCGACCTCTATCCACAAATCGATAAAATTATTAACGAACTTAAAAATAAATAAACAAATGGAAATTTCAGAAAAGCATTCCGTAGAAACTCTAGCCAATGGGGGATTCGTATTGGTCTTAAACACCGAAGCAAAAATCGACGGCCAAGCGGAGGCTATGCTTCAGGCGTTGCATTCCAGGTCTACCGGAGGAATCCAAAGTCATCTGAAAGTTCTGGAGGAAAAAGGTGCAGAAAATTTTATGGATCAGTTTTATGTCGGCTATGGGCATAAGTCGATTGGTGACTGTGGTTCGGCTACGGTGTTTGTGGAAGGAGTTTCCATGCTTGCCGCAAAAGCGATTCAGGATTGGCGTCTTTATTCAGGACAAGAAACCTCAACGCGATACGTAGATTTTTCTAAACGTGAATTTTTAAACCCGCTAGGGACAGACAGCGGCAAAGAAATTTTGGAAAACTGGCGGAAATTTTATTTAGAAATTCAAGAGCCACTCCGAGAACATCTACGAAAACAATTCCCGCGACAAGAAGGCGAGGATGAGAAAATTTATGAAAAAGCGATTAAGGCCAGATCGTTTGATATCGAAAGATCTTTTTTGCCCGCAGGCGCCACAACCAATTTGGCATGGCGTATGAATTTCCGTCAGTTTGCCGACGAACTGATGATGCTTAGACAGCACCCCTTAGAAGAAGTTCGAGATATCGCCGAGAAGACAGAAGTGGCATTAAGGAAAATTTATAGAAGCTCATTCGGGCAAGAGAGATTCCCGAACACGGAGGAATATAACAGGAGTTGGATGCAGGGCGATTATTATTATCGTAACGATAGTTTGAAAGATTTTGTTCTGCTTTACGATAACGTGAATCGTGAAATGCTTTCCGGGTACCGAAAGTTATTGGAATCCCGGCCAATGAAAACCGAGCTTCCATCGACAATCGGGGAGTGTGGTGTTGTGGCGTACGAGTTTTTGCTGGACTTCGGATCATTCCGCGATTTGCAAAGGCATCGAGCAGTAGTTCAACGAATGCCACTTTTAACTACCACTCATGGATTCAACGAATGGTATTTTAATGCGATGCCAAATGACCTAAGAGAAAAAGCCAAGGCTTTTATCGCTGAGCAAGAAGAAAAGATTCAAAAGCTTGGCGCGAGCGACGAAATTAAGCAATATTATCTGGCGATGGGTTACAGGGTTGCCTGCCGGCTATCCGGAGACTTGAAAGCCTTGGTATACCTCGCCGAACTTCGTTCTACAAGATTTGTGCATCCAACCTTGGTTGAGCAGATGCTTAAAATGATTGCTAGCCTTAAAGAACTATTTTCCAAAGATGGCCTAGTGTTTCACCTGGATGACGAGCCGAACAGATTTGATATTAAAAGAGGCGAACAAACTATAACCGCAAAATAGAGATGGCTACAAAAAAAGGAAAGTTCATAGTCTTGTACGGAATAAATAATTTAGGGAAGACCACTCAGGCCAAGATTTTGGTTGAAGATCTAAAGAAGAGCGGACACAAAGCCGAATATCTAAAATATCCAATTTATGATTTAGAGCCATCCGGTCCAATTCTGAATAATTATCTAAGAGGAGGGAATATCTACGGGCTTAGCGGGCAGGATGCGCAATTCATATATGCGCTGAACCGAATGCAGTATGAGAAAGAGCTACTTAAAAAATTAAATCGAGGAATCAATATTGTTGCCGAAGATTATACCGGAACAGGAATTGCCTGGGGTATGGGAGCAGGTGTCGACGAGAAATTCCTAAACAATATTAATGCCCATCTAATTAAAGAAGATATCGGAATTCTTTTCGACGGCGAGAGATTTGTTAACTCAATCGAAAAGAATCACAAGCACGAAAATGATAATGCTTTAATGAAAAAAGTGCGCGAGGTGCATTTGTATCTTGCCAAAAAACACAAGTGGCAAAAAATTAATGCGAACTTGCCAATAGAGGAGATCAGAGAAATCGTTTGGGAAAAAGTGAAAAAAGTTATATAGACGGCATCGTCATTTTAGTCTATATTTGGGTTATATAAGACAGGATAAAGTCTGTCTTTGCATAATCTAATGAAGAAAAAAATAATACTGTATTAATGATAAATAGGGCGTATTTTGCGGGAGGATGTTTCTGGTGCACTGAAGTCATTTTGAAGTCTCTTAAAGGAGTCGTTTCGGTGCTCCCCGGATATTCCGGCGGAGAAAAGGAAAATCCAACGTACGAGGAAGTTTCCACGGGCGAGACCGGATATGCCGAGACCGTAAAGATAGAATTCGATTCGCAGATAATATCTTTCGAAGATTTGTTAACTGTTTTCTTTGCGACTCACGATCCGACAACTTTAAATAGGCAAGGGAATGACGTTGGTACGCAGTATCGTTCAGAGATATTCTATGTCGATGAATCTCAAAAGCAGGAGGCTGAAGGGTTCATCAATAAATTAAATTTGGAACTTGACGGCAAAGTCGTTACTAGGGTCAGCGAGTTTAGGAATTTTTACGAGGCCGAAGATTATCATAAAAATTATTACGAACAGCACAAAGACGCGCCATATTGTCAGTTGGTTATTGCTCCTAAAATAGAAAAGCTCCAAAGCCGATTTAAAGAGTTATTAAAACAAGCAAATTAATTTATGAAAAAAGACGAAGAACTGCCAAAAGAATTATTCGAGGTTGCGCGGCTTGGCGAAACCGAAGCGCCATTCACCGGAAAATATTTAGACAATAAAGAGAAGGGGATGTATGCGTGCGCAATCTGCGGCGCGGAATTGTTTTCATCGGATACAAAATTCGAGTCGGGCACCGGCTGGCCGAGTTTTACTGAGCCTGCGAATCTGGAGCACGTAGTTTTAAAAGAAGATAATAGTCTTGGAATGAGTCGCACGGAAGTTCTATGTAAAAATTGCGGAGCACATCTCGGACACGTTTTTGACGACCTGCCTCGCTTTGCTGGCAAGGCGGGTGGACCAAAAGACAAAGGAGGGAAGCGATATTGCATTAACTCCGTTTGTTTGGATTTTAAAAAAGAAAACTAATTACTTCCAAGCCATGAGCAGGGCTCCGCTAACCATCAAAACTGTGGCGATGCCTGATTTTAAAGTTATTCCTTCTCCCAAGAACATCGCCGCGAGGACTACGACGAATACTATGCTCAATCTATCAAGCGCCACCACTCCTGTGGCTGGTCCAGTTTTTAGCGCATAAAAATAAAACAGCCAAGAAAGAGCCCCGGCAACACCGGATAAAATTATATACGTTAAAACTTTTCCGTTTATTGTTCCTAGTAAGTCGGCTTTTCCGAATATAAACGAAGTTATTATTAAAAACCCGGCCATCACGACTGCGCGCACTGTTGTGGCCAATGTCGTATCAATTCCTTTTAGCCCGATTTTCCCAAAGATTGCGACTAGCGCAGCAAACCCCGCAGAAAGCAATCCAAAAATTATCCAATTCATTGTTAAATTATATACCCTTGTTACAAAAATGTTTACAGGGTATATTTTTATTAGAAGCTTAGAAAGGAGAGAGATGAGAGCCTTCAGGTGTGCCGTTGTATTATCGACTACGAAGGCTGGAGTTATTTCCCATAGCCAGCCAGCAATTTGGATTGTTCGCGCCGACAACGAAGAAGCGGCGGGCAAGAAGATTTTCCTGCACTTTAAGGAGTACGGATATCTCGGTAGGTATAAAACCATATCCTCAATCGAGTATACCGAGATTATTCTTCATGGGAGTATGGATCTCGAAGAATATCTGGAATCAAGAGAAGATGCGACCGTTTGTGTTTTGTTTTAAACCACTTAACAAGTGGTATTTTTTTCGAGCACAAATATGTACTCGATTTATATTGAAAACCCGCCACTTTCGTGGCGGGCGGGTTGTAAGAGATGGCTACGTGATCATCCGGGAATCATTCCGAGGAAGATCTCACGAGCCTTCCGCGCGAGGCGGTCCTCGCCGTCGGGAAGAGCCGGGGGCTTGGCGACAGGCTTCGCTTCGCCCGAGGAGAACAGGAACGCCCTGTTCTCGAACAGGAAGCTCGCGAGCTGGATCTTCACGATCTCCTCGACCGTGATCATCCGCCCGGACCTTTCGGTCATGGCGACGCGGATCTTCTCGACCCCCTCGGCGACCTTCAGGTCGATGGCGAAACGGTCGAGATCGACCTCCGCGAGGCTGCTTCCGGGCTTCGTCTCGAACCACGTTGCGGTGACAGGCATCAGGCCCTCCTTCTTGTGTTTGGATCTGTTGCCAATAATACAATATTTAAGCTATTTAGTCAAATAACTGTGCATTTCCGGGCTTTTCCACAGGGGTTTACTTTTTTAAATAAATATGGTATAGTTCCCATACCCTGTAAATTTGCATTTGCAAGAGCATATAAAAAATTTACTAATTTCGAATTTGTTTTCTTCGGTGCGGCAGTCGAGCAGGGATTTAAAAATAGATGAACAAAAAGCTTTACGTAGGAAACTTACCGTACACTACCACTGCAGATGACCTTAAGGCCATGTTTGCAGAGGCTGGTACCGTAGAATCCTCAGCTGTCATCACCGACAAATTCTCTGGACGCTCCAAGGGATTTGGTTTCGTTGAAATGAGCAGCGCCGAAGAGGCAGAAAAAGCCATCCAGCTATTCAACCAGAAAGAGGTTGGTGGCAGGAAACTCACCGTCAACATCGCTAAGCCAAAGGAAGACCGAGGCGACCGCGGTTTTGGTGGAGGAGGAGGCTTCAACAGAGGTTACTAATTAATCTTTGAAAAACTCCCCGGATTTTTCCGGGGAGTTTTTGTTTGCTCTAAGATAAATTAAACATTAGAATTCTCCCAAATGCCAGAGTTGCCAGAAGTAGAAAATTTAAGAATTGGTCTGGAGCGGGAGATAAGAAATCAAAAAATATTAAGCGCCGAGGTGCGTTTGCCTAAACTTGTTTCCGGCACGGGGAATAAAAGAAAAGCATCGAGCGCAAAGGCCGCGGAATTTGTAAAAGGAGTTACCGGCAAAAAAATAATCGAGATAGATCGTCGCGCCAAGAATTTAATTTTCAAGCTTTCGGATGGATCGGCGATTTTGGTTCACCTTAAAATGTCCGGTCAATTTACGTATAGGCCGGATAAAGGATGGGGGTTGGTTGAGGGCGGACACTTCCCAAATCTCGCCACGGGCGGACCCATTGAGCTTTCGCGCTCTGCTTTGCCAAACAAGCACACGCATATAATTTTCAAATTAGACAAAGGAACTTTATTTTACAACGACACGCGCACGTTTGGATATCTAATTTACTATAAAAATTTAGCGGCGCTTCAGAACAGCGAGACTTTAAAAAATTTAGGTCCGGAGCCGCTTAGTAAAGAATTCACGGTCCAGTATTTTGAATCCGCTCTAAAAAAGAAAAAGAAGAATTTAAAATCCGCTTTGTTGGGACAGGAAATTGTTGTTGGCCTAGGAAATATCTATGTCGACGAAGTTTGTTTCGTCGCCGGAGTGAATCCTTCTCGACTAACGAACAAAGTGAAACCCGAAGAGGTTAAAAAACTTTATGGCGCCATCAAAAAGATTCTGCCGCACGCCATAAAGCTTGGCGGCTCATCCGTGGCAACGTATATGTTGTTAGACGAAAGCCGCGGAAACTTTGCGAGGGAGCACAAGGTTTATGGCAAAGACGGCGATCCATGTGTTAACTGCAAAAAACCGCTTTCTAAAAAAACTTTAGCCGGACGAACTACGGTTTTCTGTAAAAATTGCCAGAGGTAGGCGCATGTTATTATTTACATGTTAGTCTATACTTATAGGCAGATTGAAATATGCAGAAAGAAACAATCAAAAGTCTAAAAGCAGAAATAAGAAGGCTCAAGAAATTGGCTTATTTCGACGAGCTCACTGGTCTTTTGAATCGTAGAGGCTTCAGAGACGCGGCACAGAAGTTTTTAAAACAAATATCTCGCGAAAAGGAAGGACCAAAAAGAAAAGTGACTCTTGGTTCTTTGTCTTTAGTTTTAATAGATTTAGACTACTTCAAAAAAATTAATGATGTTTATGGACACGACGCCGGGGATGCTGCTTTGAAGCATGTTTCGAAAATAATTTTAAACCGAGTGAGAGATATTGATCTTGTCGGTCGTTGGGGCGGCGAGGAGTTGGTTATTGGTCTTGTTGGAGCAGATGAGAACGATGCCGTGCTGGTTACGAACTCAATTCGTGAAAGACTCGCCAAAACCCCGCTGGTTTTTCGTCGCAAAAA
>CAZTBQ010000022.1:0-9282 GCA_964612445.1 uncultured Candidatus Saccharibacteria bacterium
CGAACTCAATTCGTGAAAGACTCGCCAAAACCCCGCTGGTTTTTCGTCGCAAAAAAATAAGTTTTACACTAAGCGCTGGCGTGTCCTGTTGCAGCGAGAACAACTCATTAGACGACATGATTATCGAGGCTGATAATGCGCTTTATAAGGCTAAGCATCAAGGCAGAGACAGGGTTATAAAATATTCGGATTTGGCAGAATAGTTGCATTTCAGGTGTAACAAGCCACATCGAGAAACGTCTGATATAATATGGGAATGAAGAATATTTTTGCGATTACTATTTTTTCGTCATTTATTTGCTTGTCCTTTTTGGCTACAACTTCTCACGCGGCAGACAGGTCGCTTTCTTTTGGTATGTCGGGGAAAGACGTGATAGCGATGCAAAATGAGCTTATTGCGAAGGGATATCTAGCCGTCGGAAAAAACACCGGTTATTTTGGCGCGCTAACGGCAACTGCTATCAAAAAGTTCCAATGCGACCAAGGAATCGCTTGCAACGCAAAAACTGGCGGCTACGGTATTTATGGGCCAAGAACTAAAGCTGTGCTTATTAGTACAAACTCTTCGTTCGTTTCTGCGACCGGCACAATAAGTTCCAAACAGCCTCTGGAATTTTCGGGCTGGATTCCGTATTGGCGAGCTGCCACTGGAACTCAAGATGTTCTGCCTCATCTTTCTCAGTTAACTAGCGTCATGCCGTTTACCTATACCGTGAAAAACGACGGCACTATTTTTGACGCCTCAGGAATGTCCGAAGAGCCGTGGAAAAGTTTTATCGCTGAGGCAAAAAAGAAAAAAGTTAGAGTTATCCCGACAATCATGTGGGGAAACGGCGACGCTATTCACGCAGTGCTAAGCAATACCAAAAAGAGAATTGCGCTCGAAGACGAAATTGCTAAATTGGTAAAAGATAATAATTTTGATGGAATCGACATAGACTTTGAAGCCAAAAAGCATGAGACGATAGATTATTTTTCAACCTTTTTAAAAGGGCTCTATCAAAGAATGGGGAAGAAGTGGGTTTACTGCACGGTTGAGGCGCGAATGCCGCTTTACGATCGCTATCTTCCGGGATCAAAAATTCCGGCTGATGCCCAAGACTTTGCGAATGATTACGTGCAGATGAATAAATATTGTGACCGCGTAGAAATTATGGCATATGACCAGGGAGTTATTGATTTGCGTTTGAATAAAGAGCGAACTGCTCCGTATGCTCCGGTTGCCGACCCGGCGTGGGTAGAGGGCCTGGTTGCGGTCGCCGCAGAAAGCATTAATAAAAATAAAATAATAATCGGAGTTCCGACTTACGGTTACGAATATGAAGTGACCCCGATTGAAGGGGATGGTTATAAATATAAAGTTCTTTGGCCATTCAATTTAAAATACGCGACCGATATTGCCACAAAGCTTGGCATAACTCCAACAAGAACCAGCGCGAACGAAATTGGTTTTAGCTATGATCCGGCGAGACTTGAGGCAATCGCTCCAACCGGAGGGGATTCAACTCAAACTCAACAGGAAATCGCAACAACTACTATTGTAGACAATGCTACTTCAACAAACGGTTTGCGCAAGCCATTCAATTTTCTCTCCTGGAGCGACGCGCAAGCGATTGCCGACAAGGTTGCTTTAGCTCGCCGCCTTGGTGTGCGCGGGGTAGCAGTGTTTAAATTCGACGGAGGCGAAGATCCCAAAATGTGGGAGGTTTTGAAGTAGGGAAATGCTTATTATCGTAGTAGAGGGAGGGGCGAGAAATGTGTTGGCTTTGGATGGGCTGGATCGATTACGGCAGGGATCCAGGCAAATAGGGGAATAAAAAGAGCCGGGAGGAAAATCATTAAAATATAGTGATAAAATTTTGGCCGTCGCGCTCCACGTTCTGCCGCCGAAGGTATTGTGTAGGCCGGCAGGAAAATCATCAGCCCATAAACAAAAATCCAAAGGCCGAACTCTGCAAAATGATTTGGGCCACCAAATAAAACTTCAGCGAATACGCCGCTGATTCCAAAAATTAAAAAAGTAGCGAACGGGCTGAAGTCGTATCGCTTAAGAGTTAATGCCCAAAAAACAAAAGTTCCAATAAATACAATCACGCTATGAAAAAGAACAACATCCAAAAAATTTGTGGAAGCGGCGATGTATACCTCGCCAATCTTTACGCCAAACAGGGGAGCTAGATTTGTCATCAGCGTTGCGATTGCTTCTTCAAGTAACGCAAGGATAGTTGCTAGAGACACAAATTTTATTTGCCAAGGCAATCGGATTTTTAGCACCTCTTCTCGGATGGCATTTCGGAAGCGATACATTATTCCACCACAAAGTGCTATCCATAAAATAATAACTCCCCAGAGCATTCCTGCTGCGGCGCGCGCAAGAGGGTTTTCAGAAACAAATAAAGTCACCATCGCCGCCCAGAGCAAAAGCCACGTTCCGAGCAACATAATAAAAATACGTTTCCAGTTGCGCATGAGTTTAAATATTCATCTAGTATAAAGCAAAACGGAGCAGACACAAAAACGGCTAATTGATTTTTTGCTCAAAAAGCCTTATTTTATTAAAGCAGCACGGGGCCCCGCCAACGGCGGCGGGCGGTCTTCCGCCAGCCGGCGGAGCACAATCTTGTCCCGGCCACTCCTAAGAGAGGCCGAGGATCCTCGACAATATAATATTTTCTTTTGCGCGGAGGGGTCGCATAGCGGTCTAGTGCACCATCTTGGAAAGATGGCGTACCGAAAGGTACCGAGAGTTCGAATCTCTCCCCCTCCGCGCAGTAGAAAATATATTGTCGGGAGAAAGATGGCGTACCGAAAGGTACCGAGAGTTCGAATCTCTCCCCCTCCGCACAAAACAAAAAGAAGCCGACCTTGTGTCGTCTTTTTTGTTTTATACTGTGGAGAGATTTAAACGGGGAAGGGGGTTAGGAAAAAGCCAAGATTTCCACATTTGGGAATTTGGACACCAATGGTAATATTATCCCAAGAGTTTTAAATTCGAGGCTCTTTGCGAGGTGCCCAACACTTCGTTAAACAAATAAATCATTAATCATTAATTCCAAAATATGGATAAAAATAAAATTTTAATAGGGTTGGTCGTAGTCTTGGTCGTCGGTGGGTTGGTGGCGATGTATCTGGGAGATTCTCCAAAAACTGATTATGGGCAGGTCGAGGAGGTCCAGCAGAACACAGAGGATAATTCCGGCACAGTAGTAACTAGCGGCGACGGCAATATTCAGGCGGAAATTACCGTCGGCTCTCCAAAGATTTTCACTCTCGCGGAAGTTGCGACTCATAATTCCGCGGCAAGCTGTTACACTGCGGTAAACGGAGGAGTTTACGACACTACCGGCTTCATTAATAAACATCCTGGCGGAGCGGAGAAAATTTTAAACCTCTGCGGAAAGGATGGAAGCACTTTCTTTAATAAGCAGCATGGAGGACAGGCGAAGGCCGAAGCGGCTCTCGCATCGCTGAAGATAGGCGTTCTTGCTCAATAGTTTTTAAAAGCCCCGCAAGGGGCTTTTTAGTTTCTGCAGTTTGGGTTTAGAATAAGCAAACATGGAAAGCGATAAATTTAAAGAATATTACAGCAAGCTAAATAACGAACAGAAAAGGGCAGTGGATTTAATCGACGGTCCGGTCATGGTTATTGCTGGTCCGGGTACAGGAAAGACCCAAATTCTAACTTTAAGAATCGCCAACATTCTCCTTAAAACCGACACTGATCCGGATAGTATTTTGGCAATCACTTTTACCGAGTCTGGAGTTCACTCAATGCGCAAGCGTCTTTCCGAGATTGTCGGCGCTCTGGGTTATCGAGTGGCAATTAAAACTTTTCACGGATTCACCAACGATATTATTAAAAATTATCCGGAGGAATTTCCGCACATTATCGGCGCTCAAAACATAACCGAGGTGGAGCAAATCGGAATAATTGAGCGCTTAATCGTGGAGGACGACACCTTGGATTATCTTCGCCCAATTAATAACAAAAATTATTTCGTCCGAGAAATAATTAGCAACATCAGCACCCTAAAAAGAGACGGACTAAGCAGCGAAGATTTTTCAAAACTGGCAAAAGAAGAAAAGAAGAAATTTGAGCGGATTGATGATCTTTATCACGAGAAGGGCGCGCACAAGGGGAAGATGAAGGGGGAGTACAAAGATTTGGAAAAGAATATCGAGAAGAACTTGGAATTTGCCAAGGTTTATTCCCGATACGAAAAAGAACTAAGAGAGAATAATCTGTACGACTATGGGGATATGATTTTGGAAGTCCTTAAGGTTTTGGAAAAGAACAAGGATTTATTGCTCACGCTTCAGGAGCAGTATCAATATTTTTTGGTAGATGAGCATCAAGATACCAATCAGGCGCAGAACAAAATAATGGAGTTGCTGTGCAATTTCTACGAAAGTCCGAATATTTTTATTGTCGGCGACGAAAAGCAAGCAATCTATCGTTTTCAGGGAGCATCCTTAAATAACTTTTCATATTTTAAAAATCTATATCCGAAAGCAGAAGTTGTTTTCTTAGAGAGTAATTATCGCTCCGCGCAGACGGTTTTGGATGCGGCCCACGGAATAATCCCATCCCCGAAAGAGCTTAAGTCTCAAATCGGAAGGCAGGAGAAGCCCCTCCGATTAGTGTCGCTCGAGACTGAAGATGACGAGCTAATGTTCCTAGCAGAAGATATCGACACCAAAATAAAATCTGGAATTAAGCCGGAAAATATAGCCGTTTTATATAGGGATAATAAGGATTCGGCAGTACTCGCGCAGATATTGGAAAAAAGGGGTATTCCATTTAGTGTTGAATCCGACGAAGACATTCTTTCTGATAACGAAATTAAAAAGCTGATTACGTTAATTAGATGCGCGGACAATCTCGACGAGGAAATTTTGGCCAGAGTTATGCAATTTGATTTTGTAAATTTAAACTCGCTAGACGTCTGGAAGCTCTTCGTGGCTCGAAAGAAAAATTATAAAACTCCGCTGGGAATTCTGTTATCCAAAAAAGAATTTATCGATGATTCCGGAATCGAAAACCAAGAGGCGATAAAAGATTTCTTGGCGAAAATATCCGAATTTCATGCCGCCGCAAAAAACTTGTCTTTGCCGGAGTTCTTTGAAAAGTTAGTTAAAAAATCCGGTTTCCTTGCGCATATCCTTTCTCTTAAAAACTCCGCGGAGAAACTTCAAAAGTTGAATTCGCTATTTTCGGAAATTAAAGATCTTTTCGGCGCGCATAAAAATTATTCTTTGAAAGACTTTTTGGAATATTTAGATTCTTTGGATAGAAATAATATATCGGTAAAACCAAAAAATTCCGGTCACTTTGGAAATGTTCATCTAATGACCGCTCATCGCTCCAAGGGGCAGGAGTTTGAGATTGTTTATATTATCCAAGCAGTTGATGGCCACTGGGGATCCCGTCGCTCGCTCGCCAAGATAAGATTGCTCAATTCAGCTATGTCTCTTGATGATGGTTTTAAAGATTTAGACGACGGCGACGAACGAAGGCTATTTTATGTGGCAATAACCAGGGCGAAAGCGGAAGTCGTAATAACGTATTCTCGGAAAAACAAAGATGGTAGAGATAATCTAAAAACCAAATTCCTTGAAAATATTCGCAAAGAATTAATTGAGGAACAGGAAATTCCGGCAGGGTTTAAGAGTTCAAGCGAAAAAGCAGATATAAATTTTGCGGAAAGAACAATTCCTGGTCCGACAGTTCAGAGTGCTGAATTTATTAAGGAGAGTTTTCTGGACAGGGGACTTTCGGTGTCGGCACTAAATAACTACCTTAATTGCCCGTGGAGGTATTTTTACAGCAGTTTGCTGAATATCCCGATGGCACAAGAGTCGTATTTAATGTATGGCACGGCGGTTCATGAGGCTCTAAAGTATCTCTTCGATAAATTAAGAGAAGGCGAAAATCCAAGCAAAGAATATCTTATAGACAAGTTTAAGGAGGCGATACAAAGAATGCCGATTAAAGAAATCGAACTTTCCGATCTATTAAAAAGAGGCGAAGAGTCTCTCCGCGGATACTACGAATTTTATAAAGACAAGTTCCATATTAATTCGCTAACCGAATACCCAATTTCCAGAGTTTATCTGGATGAAATTCCGCTAACCGGAAAATTGGATAAAATAGAAATTTTGGATATGAGCGGACTAGTAAATGTTGTGGATTATAAAACTGGTAAACCAAGAAGCAGGGGAGATATTGAAGGAGAAACAAAAAATTCTGCCGGCAATACCAAGCGGCAATTGGTTTTTTATAAATTGCTACTTTCGCTTTTTGCCGAGGGAAATAAATTTAGGTTCGCCTCTGCGGATGTAGATTTTGTGGAGCCAATGGAATCGGGTAAGTATAAAAAAGAACACTTTACGGTTTCGGATGAAGAAGTTGAGGAATTGAAGGGTGAAATTCGTCGAGTGGCCAAGGAAATAATAAATTTTGAATTTTGGGATAAAAGGTGCGACGACAAGCACTGCGAATTTTGTGAATTAAGAGAAATGGTGAAATGAAAATAATTGTAAAGGTAAAACCTAATTCGAAGATGGCTAAGGTAGAGGAGGTGACTCCGATGATTGGTTTATTTTCCAAAAGAAAAGACCTTCGAGTGTTCAAAGTCTCGGTTACCGAAAAACCTGTTCACGGCGCGGCAAACCTTGGGGTTATCGAGGCGCTGGCTAAGCACTTTAAAATCCCTAAGTCCCAAATAACCTTGATTTCCGGAGGCATTTCCAAAGAAAAAGTGTTTGAGGTATTGCAGTAGGAAGCGATTGGTGACATTATTTCGACAGTTATTTAACCAAGGAGGAGGTCGGTGAACAGAAAGATCCGGACTGCAAAAGAAGCGGCAATTAAGTTGGTCGATTTGGTCTTTGGAGGTTTCCAGCCCGAGGACAAGACGGGAATCAATTTTTCATTCCTCTATATTTTCGGCCAACTTTCTGCTGAAGCTAAAGAAAAAGTTGCCCGATATGCAGCCGGAAAATTTCTACTTTGGGTAAGAAATTCTCGTTATCCCATTAAGATCTTGCGCGCGCCGAACACAGATTTCTTTATTGAGATTGCGAAAAACGTTCATAGCCAAGAGATAATGGATTCTCTCGTCGGAGAGTTCGCCAGAATAGGTTGGACGGGTTTTGCAAAAATGATGCTCCCATATTTGGGAAGGCCTCTTTCCAAGAAGGAAATTTCTCTGCTCTGCGACAGTTATTGCAAGAGAGGAGCTACCAGTAATTCGGATCCAGAGGATTTTTATAATCTGGCGATTCAAAACGGTCACGGCAGAAATTATGCAATGGAGGTTGGGATGCGCATTCGCCAATACATCAAAGAGCAAGAAAATCAGCTGGATTAGCCCCTCTCGGGGCTTTTGTTTTTATATAGATTATTTTTTGTTATATTTAAGCCATAATCAAACAACAACATGAGACCAAGATTTGAAAAAGATTTGAGAGGGTATTCTGAGGTGGCAAAAGAGCAGCTTGAGTCTAGCGAAAAGTCTCCGGAAGAGTTAGGCGAGTTGGTTTCTGTTTTGGACTGGCATCTAAAAAAAGCGGCGGAAAGACAGCATACGAGTCCAGAGGTCCAGGAAGAAATTTATGATCTTCAGATAAAAAAACAGGAAATTATGGTGGCGCTGAAAGAGCAGTTGGCTTGTTTGGATAATCCAGAGTGCCAAGCGGAAAGGCGCGAGGGAGAGCGACTTGCCGAATTTGATGAGGAGCAAAACCGATTTAAATATGTAGACGATAATGGAGGAGAGCAAGCTGCCACTCTGGGGGATTTAATAACCGATATGGATTGGGGTGTATATTATGGGCTAGATAAGAGCGTTCCTCGAGGGGTAGCAAAAAAATATTTGGTTGAGCGAGCCAAAAAGGATCTGCGCGAATTATTGGACTTGCAAATTATTAAAAGCGAAGCCAATAGCGCAGTTGTGCACGAGTTTAAAAGAGAGACTTACAAAATAGTCGAAGAGGAGAGGGCTAGCGGCGTGGTCGAAAGAAGGGTCGGCTTTATATCCGAAGCTATCGTTAAAGATTTTTTGAAGAAGCTTAGTATCGACAATAAAGATTTGCCTTTTGAAATCCACGAGGCAGACGTTTTTCAAGACGTCGAGCAGAAAATAGATTTTATAATTCATCTTAAAGAAGGGAGTAGAGGAGTTGGCGTTGAAGAAAGCGCGGAAGCCAAAGACGTTGGCGTCCAATTCTCTATTGCTCCAGAGTTTAGGGCGAAGAAACAAGAGCAGGTTAATAGAAGTATCGAAAAACTAAGAGCCAACCGCGAGCATATTCGAGACATTGCACTTGTAATTTTTCCACTTGCTGCCGCCGAAGTTTTCAAGGGTAGATGGATAAGGCATGGCAGACCGGCCGGCGGTCCGGAAAAATTTTTATACAAGGATATGGCGGAAAAGCTATTTACGGAGTTATTGAAAGACATTGTCGCCAAAGAAGAAATTTCCAAGGCATGGGAATTGGTCAAAAATAATTTTCCGGAAAGAGGATAATAAAAACAAAATTATGGAACTAAAAATAAACGACATCGCTCCGGACTTTAGCTTGCCGGATCAGGAAGGAAATAATCATAGACTGGCGGATTATAAAGGTAGGTGGGTGTTGTTGTATTTCTATCCGAAAGATAATACTCCCGGGTGCACCACTGAGGCGTGCACTCTGCGCGATGCTTTTGAAGAATTCAAAAACAAGAACGCCATGGTGCTGGGAATGAGCGCCGATTCGGTTAAGAGTCATAAAGGATTTATAGAAAAGCATACATTGCCATTTACGCTTCTTTCTGACGAGGGGAAGCAGGTTTTAGAATCATACGGCGTTTGGGCAAAGAAAAAATTTTTAGGACGGGAATATATGGGAATACTTAGAAATTCTTTCTTAATCAACCCAGAAGGGAAGATTGTAAAAATATACGAAGGAGTTAAGCCGGCCGGCCACGCCGAGGAGGTTCTGGTTGATTTAATTAAATTTCAGAAGCAATAGACTTGACCTTTGCGGCGCGGGTGAGTTATAAAGCTCCAATGGAAACAATAACTTGGAGCAGCGCCTTTAGCGTTGAGAATGAAGAGCTAGATAATCAGCACAAAGAATTTCTTGAGTTGATTCGCGAGGCATACGCAAAAATTGGTGGCAGACTAAGCCACGGAGAATTAGATGGTTTACTAGATAGGCTTTATGCCCACGCCAACAGCCACTTTGCCACGGAAGAGAAGTACTTTAAAGAAATTAATTATGAGAGGGCAGAGG
>CAZTBQ010000023.1:0-9184 GCA_964612445.1 uncultured Candidatus Saccharibacteria bacterium
TTAGTCCAGCTTTTAATTTCTGCCTCGCGCCGCAAGGCATCTCCCCTGCTTTTGGCACTTTCGGTATAAACAATTTTTATTGGCTTATGCGAAGCAGTGTAGCTCCCACCTTTTTTATTTTTATGTTCTAAAAATCTACGCTCCACGTCGGTAGTTATTCCGGTGTACAAACTCCCATCTGCGCATTTTAAAATATAGACGTGGTACATTACGGTTTAATCAACATATCCAACTTATAGTTAAAATCATCCAGTTGATCCTTGTATGATTTTCTTAAATCTTCGATTGCCCCATTATAAATATCTTTGCCAACTTCTCTTAAAAAGAAATCTAAAATTTCTCCGGCGGCAATTACTCCAACTTCCTCATTCCTTTCATCCTGGAAGTAGTCGATTATTTCTTTTATATATTTTTCGCGATATTCTTCAGAGATAAAATCCCAACCTCTTTTGATTTCTACCATGATTTTATTCTAGCATAATGTGCAATGGATATAATCTATTCATTTCTTGACCTCCTGCCGATGATTCTGAAACCCGGATATCCGCCGAAGCTGAACTAAGTGGTCTTGGAGCTAACGCTCAAGGCCATTTTTTATATAAGACGCTAACGGACCTGGGAGTCGAACATCGTCGTTTCACTCCTCTCTCAGAACCCTCGGTTCTGAGTCCGCTTCGCTCACTCCGACACGGAGGGGACGATATTGCTTCCCCTCCGACCCACCCCTCCGTTCGAATCCAGGTCGCGGCTGTCTCGCTACGCGAGACACTTGAAAATCTAAAACCGCCTTTCGGCGGTTCTGATTTTCTAAGTGCTGGCCGTCTGGGACGCTGTGGGAACAGTTTTGACACGAGGCTCACCGTCTCAACATTAAGGCTGGCGCGGTCATTAACTCAAAATGATTTTTTGGGCATCAATTTTCTTGCCAAAAAATTTACTGCCCAGCTTTGTGAATTTTTCGGTTAAATCCGTTGTATAAAATTTTATCGTTCCGTGCCTACTTATTCCTTGTTCAACTTCCGGATGTTTTTTGAGATAATCTCTAAGCTTTTTCGGAACAACCCTTGCCTCTGAAATTATTGCTATTTCTTTACTAATGATTGCTTTAATCTGTCGCTCCATTATTCCATAGTGGGTGCAGCCCAAGATCAATGTATCGATTCTTTTTTTTATTAACGGCGCGAGATACTTTTTTAAAATTAGCCGTGCTGCTTCTGAATCTTGCTCTCCCTCTTCGATAATTGGAACTAGTAGCGGACAAGCGTTTTGAAAAATTTTAGTCCTTGGGTTTATTTTTTTAAGTTCTCTTATGAATGCACCGGATTGGACGGTTCCTTCAGTTGCGGCTACTCCTATTCTTTGAGTATGTGTTTTAGCGGATGCCTCTTCGGCTGCGGGCACAAGCACTCCTAAAACTTTTTGGCCCGGATATCGCTTCGGTAAATATTCCTGCTGAATTTTACGGAGCGCATCGCTGGAAGCTGTATTGCAAGCGAATATTACAAGTCCGCAATTTTTTGCAAACAAAAAATCGACAGCTTGTTTAGCGAAATCGTAGACCACCTCTTTGGAACGCGTCCCATATGGTGTACGTGCCGTATCTCCTAAATATATATAATTATAATTCGGTAGCTCTTTAACAATTCCGCGCAATATATTAATGCCGCCGAACCCAGAATCAAATACACCGATATATTTTCTTCTTTCTTTTAACATACTTAATCAAATTATTTATCGGCGAATATTAATTCGGCCGGGAGTTCTCCAATCTCGCAACAAAACAATCTTTAGTTTTTATTCAATACAACAGTCAATCGCTTTTTTTACCAACGTCCCCAGCTTTCCCATGAGCCCTTTTTTCTCTTCATCGTGTCTATTAAGGGCATTGTCATCTATTTTCTTAATATCCCCAACGTTGAGTAATTTCATGTTCAAACCCCAGAACAGCGAGTACAGATTATATGCCTTGCCAAAAAGGTCGTAGGCCTCTTCCTTCCTACCCATACCCAACTGCTTTGTGCCGACTTCCATTAAACGATAACTGGCTGCGAGCAGATGTTTAGAAATACACCACACCTCACCTTCGTACTCTTTTATTATTTTCTTTAGCAGATCCTTTCTCATTTCTCGCACGTCCTTAATCATGTCATAGTATTCAGTTTTACCCAGCTTGGCGCCCGTAAAAAAGAAGTGCTCCTCAATCGAGACGAGGTTCATAATGGCGATGCTCAAATCCTGATCCGAAGACAAATCCATTTTGTCCTGCTTCTTCATTTGATCTACTTTTTCTATAAATTCGTTTAAATTTTTAATTGGTTGCTCTTTATTCATTTTTTTAATTAATTATTTTGTTAGAAAATAAAATATTATGCTCATAATGATTAATGGACTCACAGGCATAACGACTTTTTGAAATGGAAAATATGCATGTCCTCCATTTTTCTCTTTAATTGAATAATACCATTCGGCTCCAAACCAAAATGCAGCGCTCCCGACAACAATACCGATGAGTAGCTTATCCAGTCCGCAATCGCAGATTGTGCTGAGCGGATTACCCATTACACCCATAAAATAAAGTGGTACGACAATCAAAAGATAGTAACCGATAGTTGTTATTATTGCCCGACCGCGAAAGATTATGTTTTTCTTATCAAGCCACGAAAGTGTCCACGTAATCATGGACACTGTCAGGCCACCAATCCACAATCCGGCAACTGAATCGTCGATGCCGATCCACCGAGAAAATCCAACACCAGCTCCCACGGCAATGGTGCAAATAGGACAAACTGCCAATGCCTGCTTTGCGAACAGCAGATTTAGACCGAAGATTGATAATCCAAAACCAATTATTTTTTTCATGCTATTGTTCGTTAGCTTTTGATTTAAAAAATTCGATGATATCCTGATCGCCCACAAGACATTTTGCACCATCCCAAAGGAACGGCACGCCAATGGAGTCGGTTGGGATGCCACAAATTTTGGCTTTTACAACTAACTCATCGGAATTTTGATTATTATAATAGACTTCTTTTTTAGTAAATAGCAGCTTGGATTCGATATTATTCTCCGAAACATATTCCTCGACAATGGCGCAGTGTGGGCATCCATCGCCATAGAATAATATAATCTCATTTGATTCTTGCAGCTTTTCCACGGACTCCGAAGAACCATCCTTGTTGTTCGCCAAAATAACCATTCCTATAATTGAAACTCCCAGAAATATAATTGTCGATGCTAGCACTTTCTTGTTCATAATTTTTATTTATTGATTGATGCTTTATAAATCTGCGCCCACTTTTAGCCCCGCTTTAACGATTATCTCAAATGGGATTGTCTCGTATGCCGTCCCGCTGATTTCTACCGTTCGGCAATCCTCTTCTCCGCACACGTTACAACATCTGCTTTGCCCGATTTTTGCGCCGATTATATCTTCAAGCGGCCGGCCGTTAAACAAGATGCGGTTAGATTTAATCGGATCTTGTTTGAATTCCTCTAGAGACAATTCTTTTTTCTCGAGAACAACAACAATATCGAGAGAGCGGAGTTTTTCTTTAAGCTGGTCGACTGCCACGCCTAGATCCTTCTCGGTTGAGCCGCATCTTGGGCAAGTTTCGCCTTCTTCGATCAACCTCTGCCATGATATTGTAAGAATCTTTTTATTGTTTGCGCCCACTTTCTCCTGACTAGGATCACACCCGCAATCGCAGCTACATTTATCTTTGTTGTTCATGTTTTTTATAAAATTAAATTAAACAGATATCCCATAATCACTATTCCGACAATAGTGATACCGAAAAATATCGCTAAAAGCTGCCAGCGCATAACCTTTTTAAGAATTAATGCTTCCGGAAGCGAAAGAGTGACTATCGCCGTCATAAATGCTAAAACTGTTCCGATTGGCGCCCCTTTGCCTACTAGTGCTTCCATTATCGGCAGAACGCTTACGGAGTTTGCGTATAGCGGAACTCCTAACATGACCGCCATCGGAACCGTCCACCATGATTCTGCCGAAAGATAATGCTCAATCAGTGAGCTTGGCACAAACCCGTGGATAATTGCACCTACACCAACTCCGAGAACAACGTATGGGAAAATTTGCTTAGTAATATTCATCCCATCCTTCCAGAAATATTTAACGATCTGTTTGAAATGTAATTTACCTCCGTTATCTAATTCCGCTTGTGCTCGCGACTTGAAATTCAATAACTCTGGAATGACATATTTCTCAACGCGCAGGCGCTGAATAAGCATCCCCCCAAGAACGGCGACTGCCAAGCCAAATAGGTTATATAAAATAGTTACTTTAAAACCGAACATCGCAGGAAAGAGATACAGCGAAGACTCATTTATTAATGGTGAGGCAATAAGAAAGGCGAACGTAATGCCTAATGGAATGCCCGCGCCCATAAATCCAATAAACAGCGGGATTGAAGAACATGAGCAGAAAGGAGTGACAACCCCAAGAAGTGCCGCCATAAGATAGTTAAGCCCGAACCAGCGTTTTTTCGCTAAAATATCCCTTGCTTTTTCCATCGGAAAATAATAACGAGTAATCGCCATTATATAATTGATTGCCAGCAAAAGGAGACCGATTTTAATTGTGTCGTATATAAAAAAATTGATGGCGCTACCAAAATAAGACCCCTTTATTAAGCCAAATAGGTTGTAGCTAATTGTATCTGCCAATAATTGTAGTGGGTAAAAAATATCCATAATGGCGTATTAGCAACTTCCCCCACAATTACATGCACACTTCTGTTCTGGCGCCGAATCCCCAGACTTATTGGCTATTAGCTCTTTGATTCTTTCTTTGTCCGGTACTGACCCAGCCATTACCGGCTTGTCATTTATAGCTAAAACCGGCGTTTGCATTACACCCATCTCTATAATTTTCCCAATCTCGGTAACATATTCCACCTCGGTCTCAATACCCAATTCCTGTACTGCCTGCTTAGTAAGCTCATAGAGTTTTTTGCAAGAAGGACAGCCGGAACCTAAAACCTGAATTTTTATTTTTTCGTTGCTCATTTTATTTGTAAACTTTTATTTAATAACTGCAAATGTTTTTTTATGACTTTTTTATTAATACTATAATGCATAAAGTTTCCTCTTCGCTCTTGAGTTACCATTCCCGCAGCCCTCAATCTAGACAGATGGTGAGAAGTTAATTTTTGAGATATGCCCAAGGATGGAAATATTTTGTAAACACATCTAGATGAATCTTGGAGAAATACCAAAATCTTAAGCCGCTGCGGATCGCTTATAATTTTGAGAAATTCGCTTGTTGTTTTTATTTGTTGTTCCATAATAACTATACCAATATAAATTAGTATAGTTTATCGTTCAGTGATGTCAATAAGCAACTGCCAGTTACTAAACAAAAAATCGGCTCTTTTAGAGCGCGATTTTTTGTTTACCGATTTTCTTCAGAGCTGCGGGACCGGAATCTCACTGCTCGTCCGCCTATCGGCGGACTGCGTTTTCAGAACCCACGGTTCTGAATCCTGCCTGCCGGCAGGCAGGAATCTCCTACACGGGAGGAACCTTAAACTTTCCTCCCGACCCCTCTTTCTTTTGATTGAGGTAGCCGGACTGGAGTCGAACAAAATTTACTTCGTAAATTTTCTAAACACCTCTCGGTTTTTAGGGATTCCTACACGGAGGAACTCCTGTTCCCCCGACCCCCTTCTCGTTCGACCCCAGCCTCGGACAGATACTAAAAACTACCCCGCTGGGGTAGTTTTTAGTATTAGCTGCCGGACCTGGATTCGAACCAAGATAACAGCTTCCAGAGAGCTGTGTCCTACCATTAGACGATCCGGCAAATATTTTTAACTTCCAAATACCTTCTTTAGGAATCTGCGGCCTGAGGTTGTCTTTAGCCACTTCTCCTTTTCGCGAGCCTCCCTAACACTATCAAATTTTTCGGTATATACAACCTTCCATGGCAAATGTCTTTTTGTATAATAGCTTTTTCCGGAATTGTGCTCGGCAAGACGCCTTTCGACATCTCCGCTTATTCCGACGTAGCTTTTATCCGCAGATAAACTTTTTAATATATATACAAAATGCATGTCCTACCATTAGACCTGCCTCAACGAGCTGAGCTCGTCTCAGCAAGGCGGGCCTGCCTCGCGTTGCTCCGGCAAGGCGGGCGATCCGGCAATTGCTTGGTTATATTACAGAAATTCCGAGAATTATTCAAATAGGAATAAAAAATCCCGCTGGATTAGCGGGGGAAATTTAATGCGAATAGATATCGATCGCAGAGGAGTTGAAGGCCCTTTTAGCCTCCTCGGCGAGCCTGATGCGAATCCGCTCATCGCGAAGCTTCACGAGAAAATCAACCTTATCCAATATTTCGCGCGGCGAAAGAATTTTAATCTGTTCAAGGCAGACAGGGGAAAATCCCTTTTTCTCTTCGGGCCAGATTCCGGAAAGCATGCTCTTCTTGGGCCAGGAAAGCATCAGCATCTTGCCGTGAACGTCGTATCTCTCGAAAAGACCGATCACGCCGCCCCAGCGTCGATCCAAACGACATTTCCGACATCGGGAAGCCTCTTCTCTTCTGCCATTTCTCTCTCCTCCTTTTCTAGTTTCTGCGGATAGAATACTGATTTAGAGTTAAAATGTCAAAGACTGGTTTGACTTGGAACGCACAGGCTATAGACTTTTAGCATATGAAGCCGAAAGTTAAATCTTATTTTATTTTCTTTAATTCTGATAACCCACAGGCAACAAAGTGGGCTAAAAAAATCTCCGGGTGGATTAATAACAACCATAAAAATATTAAGGAAAATTCCAAGAAGCCCGACTTGCTAATTATTTTGGGCGGTGACGGAACAATCCTCAAGGGCGCAAGGCAGTTTGAAAAATGCTCCCCTAAAATTCTTGCGCTAAACCTGGGCCGAGTTGGATTCTTGGCGTCGGTTCGCGACAATGATAAGTTTCTACGTTATATAAAAAAATTCTTTGATGGAGATTTTATAATTGAGAATCGAAATATATTGGACGTTAAAGTAATGAGGGGCAAAAAAGAAGTCTGCAGTGATGTGGCGATAAATGAGGTGGCGATTCAAAATCCGCTGGGAATGGTTGAGCTTACCGTAGAAATCGAGGGTCATCCGGTACAATCAATTCGCGGAACCGGAATTTTGGTTTCTACTCCGACAGGATCTACAGCTTTTAATCTTTCCGCCCATGGGCCGATTGTCATGCCCTCCTTAGAATGCGTGATTTTAACCGAATTATTGGATCACAATTTGCCGACTCCAAGCTTGGTCATTCCAAAGAACAAAAAAATTTATATAACCATCGACGACTTCCGCGAGCATAAATTGCTTTCGGTTGCCAGCACCGGCGAACCGGCTGACGTGGTAATTTCTGCGGATTCAAAGTCCCCCACTCCGCTCATGAAAAAAGATTTGATAATTGTAAGCGAACACCCACACCCGATAAAGCTTGTTTCTTTCGACAAGCATTATTTTCTGAAAAGCATCCAAGACAAGTTCTCGTTTAAATAATATTCCCCGAGAGTAAATGTATCGCATAACATATATGTTATGCGATACATTTATTTCAAAATGCATTTAAAAAATCCCCGACAATATTGGGGGATTTTTGGTTTGCGAGATTTCTTTTGTCTTATCTCGGAAGCTTTAGCTCCTGAGATATCTTCTAACCGCGATAAAGCTTGAAAGCATTGAAACACCCACACCAAACGCTAATTGATATAAGAATAAAAGAAAAGCATTTCCGTAAACATATTCCGAGAAACTAAATCCTGGAAGGGCCGCATCCACATAAGAAGATCCTGAGAAAAGCGCAGGGAGCGAGCTGGTTACTAAGAGCAACAGCAGCGTGCAGAGTATTGCTGAGAGAAATCCAGTGATAACTCCTTCGATTAAATATGGGCCGCGGACAAATACGTTGGAAGCGCCAACTAAACGCATAACTCCAATTTCGTCTCGGTTGGAATAGATTGCTAGACGTACGGTGTTAAAGACAACCAATCCGGCAATAATCGAAAGAATGATGGTTAAAACCAACCCAGCTCGATTTGTTCCGTTGATCAGCTTAGTCAATCTATCGATAACTACCTGATTTTTAGCGTAGCTAACATTGTCTATAAATTGCTTCAGCTCTTCAGCTTGCAAATAATTTGATATGGATGCGTACTCTTCCGGATTATGCGCTTTGATGTTTATCGAAGCCTGAAATGGATTTGAATTTAATTCGTTGAGAGATTGGGTGATATTCGGGTCGTCTTTGTGTTGCTCCTTAAAAATTTCCATCGCGCGATCGGCAGAAATATATTCAACAGATTTTACTTCTGGGAGCTCATCGAGGGCAGACTTTAGTTTCAAAATAGAGTCTTCGGTGGTAGTCGTCTTAAAATAAACGCTTATATCGATTTTGTCTTTTAGAAATTCAATCATGTTGCCGGTCGCAACGTTGGCAACAATTAATCCGGTGAATACAACAGTAGAAAGAGTGACAACCGCAATCATCGCGGTCGACAAAAGACCGTTCCTAACAAAGTTTTTAAACCCGTAATAAAAAATTCTGGAGATGATTGTTAACATTTATTTAATAATATCAAATTTCGCTTGGTTTGTAATCGCTAGATTAAGATGTATTTCCCTCTTTCTTCGTCGCGGATAATCCTGCCACGATCTAAAGTTACTACTCGCTTATCTAGATTGTTCACAATTTCTTTGTCATGAGTGGCCAAAATCAAAGTCGTTCCTAATTGATTGATCTTTTGCAATAAAGAAATAATTTCCCAGGTATTGAACGGATCAAGGTTTCCGGTCGGCTCATCAGCGATAATAACCTCTGGTCGATGAACCATTGAACGCGCAATAGCTACGCGCTGTTTTTCTCCTCCAGAAAGCTCGTGCGGAAAATTGCCTAATTTATCTCCTAAACCAACCATATCTAAAACCTGAGGAACAAGTTCTCGGATTTCTGCTTGCGGCCTTCCAGCGACTTCAAGCGCAAAAGCAACGTTCTCATAAGTATTCTTCATCGGCAACAATTTAAAATCTTGAAAAACAACACCGACGTGCCTTCGAAATGGCGGCAATTCTTTGGCATCCAATTTATTTACTTCGTACTGACCAAAAAATACGCGCCCTTTACTTGGCTTTTCTTCTCCAACCAAAAGTTTAATCATGGTTGA
>CAZTBQ010000024.1:0-6996 GCA_964612445.1 uncultured Candidatus Saccharibacteria bacterium
CTTGCATGCCTTATCCACACCGCCAGCGTTCATCCTGGACCAGGATCAAATCCTCTGAAATAATCATCCTATTGCTAGGCGATTTTTAATTTAAGAATCTGATGATCCATTTCTGAATCAATTCTAACGAGTAAAACTTAGTTTTACCCGGTGCATCTCATTTTAATAAAACGAGATGCGGAAAATTTATTGCGCAAATTTAGAACAACTAAAAAACTCTTAACTCTAAATTTTGTATTGCATATTGTATATTAAGTTTTAAATGAGCGCGCGGCCTCTTTGACCGTGTTGGTTAATTATATATATAGTTAACCCTCTGTCAAGCTAGCTTTTATGTGGATTACTTTAAGCCAAAAACTAGTCTATAATTGATAAATATGACCAAATCGGACCCCTTGAAAAATGACCAAAAAATCTATTTTGGCGCCTCGACATCATCCCACCAAATTGAAGGAAATAATCGAAATGATTGGAGTGAATGGGAGAAGAAGAATGCCCTTCGACTCGCTTCGCTTGCTCAGGGCAAGCCCGAATTAATAAAATCTTTTCCTGGAGCTGGAAATCCTGAAAATTATATTTCAGGGAGAGCCTGCAACAGCTATGAATTATTCAATGAAGACATAAAAGCTCTCGCGTCACTCGGGTGCAATGCTTATCGCTTCTCGATTGAGTGGTCCAGAATTGAACCGGAGGAAGGAAAATTCGATTCGTCCGCGATACTTAAATATAGGGAGATGATTTTGGCGGCAAAAGGCGCAGGACTCGAACCTTTCGTAACTTTGCACCATTTTACACTGCCTCTTTGGATAGAAAAAATAGGCGGCGTAGTTTCGCATAGGTTTCCTTCTTATTTCGCTAGATTTACAGAGAAGATCGGAAAAGAATTTAGTTATCAATTAAAATATATTTCCCCAATAAACGAACCAGAAATTGTGTCGCTTAACGGCTACTATCGCGGCATATGGCCTCCGATGAAAAAGAATTTTTTGAAATTCCGTAGGGCGCGAAAGAACTTTATTCGAGCCCATATACTTGCGTACAAGAAACTAAAAAAGATAAACCCGAACTTCATTATTGGTCCGGTCTGCAACCTGTCTTATTTCGAATCAACTGGTGGATTTTGGAATTCGCTCCTTAGGCTACTTGGTGAAAGATTTTGGAATTTTTATTTTTTGGAAAGAGTTAAAAAATATGCAGACTTTATCGGAATTAATTATTATTTTCATAATCGAATAGATAAAGGATTGAATAAAAACGGTTCGACAAGCTCACCGCAGGCAAAAATTTCGGATATGGGTTGGGAACTTTATCCTCAAGGAATTGAAAATGTGGTCACCGAAACATACTCGCGCTATAAACTTCCAATATTCGTTACCGAAAATGGACTCGCCGATTCTTTAGATAAAAATCGCGCTTGGTTTATCGAAGAAACAATTGCGGCGCTATCTCGCGCCCGCAAAAATGGCGTGGATCTCCGCGGCTACTTTCACTGGTCATTATTGGACAACTTTGAATGGGATAAAGGTTTTTGGCCGAGGTTTGGATTGTTTAAGGTGGACTTCACAACACTTGAAAGAACTCCACGTGAAAGCTCAAAGGTTTATGCTGAAAAAATTAAAAACTTTATAAATGAGTAACGGAATTTTTATTGCAATCCTCGCGCAGATATTCTTGGGAGTTTCGATTGTGGTCGACAAATATATTCTCCACGCAAAGGAAGGAAGGAAGCCAATAAGTTATGTTTTTTGGATTGGAATACTGAACGTATTTGGCGGGCTTCTACTTTTATATAAATTCCAAACTCCAAGCCTAATGCTTGTGGGCTTATCCGCGCTTGCTGGATTTGTTTTCTTATTGGCAATACTTTTTTATTATAAGGCAATATACGCCGGCGCTGTTTCGGAATCTGCTCCGGTAATCGGTGGCTTGGCGCCGATTGCTACTTACTATTTGGAAAGTCTAATTGGATTTTCGGAAATTGATTTGGTTCAAAAAGTTGCTTTTGGGATGCTAGTATTTTCCGGTTTTTTGTTTCTATCGTCACAAAAATTAAATTTCAAAAAAGTTCTACCGTGGGCAATTTTGGCTTCGATATTCACAGCGCTCGCGACCGTCTTAGAAAAAATGGTTTTCTCGGAAACCAATTTCACTACCGGATTTGGAATGATGAAGTTGTTTTCATTCTTAGCGGCTACTGGCTTGCTCTTGGCGCCCAAAATTAAAGCGCAAATATTCTCTGATTCTAAAAATACCAGCGCAAAACACGGCTTACAGTATTTTGCCAATAGAATTTTAGCGGCTGCCGGCTCATTCCTAATTTTCTATGCGATTAGTTTGGAAAGTCGACCGGCCTTAATCGAAGCTGCCGCCGGACTTCGATACGCGATAATATTTATACTTGCCTATATTCTATATAGATACAATCACAAACAACTCGGAGATAAATTTTCCGGCTGGACATTTACCGTAAAAATTATCGCGACATTAATAATTATTGTTGGTCTAGGAATTCTCTCGATTCAACACTATTACCTTTCCAAGCCATTTCCGGCAAAGGAGCAAACTTCTTGGGGAGTCACCTTTTCTACTAAAATGGCTGAAAATTTTAGCCTAGATTCAAAAACAGCCCTAAGAACAATAATCGACGAACTTAAACCAAAAGTTGTGAGAATTGCCACCTATTGGGACGAGATTCAACTATCACCGACCGAATATGATTTTTCCAAAGTTGATTGGCAGATGAATATGTTGCGTGATTCAAATGTTCCGACGATTTTGACTTATGGGCAAAAAACCCCGCGTTGGCCGGAGTGTCATGTCCCGACATGGCTGAAAGATAAAACTCAGGAAGAAATTAATTCTGAATTGATTAAATATATCTCCGCTGTTACTGAAAGATACAAGAATTATTCGAATCTAAAATATCTTCAGGTTGAAAATGAACCTTTTCTTATTTTTGGGGTATGCCCTTTGCCGGATTCCAATTTGATCGACCGAGAGTTGGGGGCTGTTCGAAAAATCGATTCTGTACATCCAATACTTGGAACTGATGGCGGAGAATTTGGTGATTGGTATCGAATTGCAAAGCGGACGGATGTTTTTGGAACTACTCTGTATAGAAAGGTTAATACTGATCTCTTTGGCAGAATCACCTATCCAATCGTTCCGGAGTTCTATCCACTAAAAGCTGACATTGTTAAACTATTTACCGGAAAACCTGACCAGAAATTTATTGTGGCAGAACTTGGACTTGAGCCTTGGACTAAAAAACAAATCTACGAAATTTCGGTTGCCGAGCAAGTTGCCCTGTTTTCTCCAGAAGAATTCGAGGGAAATATTGAGTATGCTCGCCAAACAAAGTTCACCGAATTTTATCTCTGGGGTGTCGAGTGGTGGTATTGGCTAAAGACAACCAAAAACTTTAACGATTATTGGGATATTGCAAAGGATGTAATAGGTGGACAATAAAACCAATAACCCCATAGCTAGTATTTGCATTTTCAAGGAAAATCGGTATAATCTAGGAACTATGGCTAAAGATATACATCCTGAATATTTTCCGAAGGCAAAGGTTAGCTGCGCTTGCGGCAACGCTTTTGTGGTTGGGGCTACTAAGCCGGAGATTAAAGTTGAAATCTGCTCAAAGTGTCACCCGTTCTTTACCGGAGAAAAGAAACTCTTGGATACTGCCGGTCGTGTTGAGAAATTTAAGACCAGACAAGCAAAAGTTGCTGCTCCGAAAGAAAAGAAGACTCGCACCAAGAAATCTAAATAAAAACAAAAAGCCACCGACAGCTCGGTGGTTTTTTGTTTCATAACCTTGCGATTTAAGTCTTTTCAATTAGAATATATAAAATATGACCAACCAATTAGCCCATTCGACTACGCTCAGGGCAAAACACTATATTAACTATGACTAAGGTTATTTTGGAAATACGAGCTGGAGTTGGCGGCGATGAGGCTGCCATTTTTGCGGGAGACTTGGCGCGAATGTATCAACGCTATGCCGCAAAGCGTGGTTGGAGCTTCTCAATTATGGATTCGAACGAGACTTCTCTCTATGGATATAAAAGCTTTACTGCTGAAATCTCGGGAGAAGGTGTATATGAAGATTTAAAGCAAGAATCCGGCGTTCATCGAATTCAAAGAGTTCCGGCAACCGAACGAAGCGGCAGAGTCCACACATCAACTGCTTCTGTGGTGGTTTTAAAAGAAATTGAGGCGAAAGAGATACATATCAATCAAGGCGATTTGGAAATCACTTTCCAACGAGCTGGCGGTCCTGGCGGGCAAAACGTAAATAAAGTTGAGACTGCGGTGAGAATTTTACATAAACCAAGTGGAATATCCGTTTTTTCACGCGCGGAACGATCTCAAAGCGCAAACCGAGAAAAAGCTATGAACCTTTTAGCCACGAAGCTTCAAGACGAGCAGATTCAAAAAGAAACCAGCGCGCTTGGCGCCTCTCGTCACGAGTTGGTTGGTTCCGGCGATCGCAGTGAAAAAATCCGAACTTATAATTTCCCGGATGACAGAATAACTGACCACCGCATCGGAAAAAAGTGGCACAATATTGAAAAGATTTTGGAGGGAGATTTGGATCCGGTGGTAAAGGCATTCAAGAAGCAAGTTTAAATTTTTGATTTAAAAATGCGCCACACAGAGTGGCGCTTTTCGCGTATATTATTTGGCGTGAAACAAGCCATTGGTGCCCGATGCGAACTCGATCTTTAAGAACGAGAACCTACCGAGACTGGCGTGCGTGATGTTCTTGACGGTCTCACCGATGAACCCCATCCAGCTGTCCTCAACCGGACGAAGTCGGACATGAACGCCGTTCGAGAACTTCATAAGAACCGAATAAGCCCCTTCAAAAATCGTACAGACGACCGAAGCATCGCGCACCTTTTCGAGGCGGAGCGAGTTCGCGTCGAGGACTTCGCCTTCCTTGTGGTTAGACATGTCTCCTCCTTTTTATATGCGAATAGATACGATAATACAAATCTGCCAAATTGGCAAGTCTAAGGGCGCTCTTCTTCTCCGTAGACGAAGTTGAAATTTCCGTGAGTGTAGTCGAGGATATCTTCTTCTTTGAAAAAGCGTTTAATTTCTGCTTCGGCGGTTTCCTTAGAATCCGAAGAATGGACAATATTTGCCTGGGTGGACATGGAAAAATCTCCACGAATCGTTCCCATGTCCGCTTCCCTTCCAGAAGTTTTTCCGGCAACCATTCTGACAACCGGAATCGCATCGATTCCTTCCAATATCATGGCAACAATTGGAGCCTGCATCATGAAGGCTTTAAGCTTTGGGAAAAATGGCTTTTCTTTGTGGTGTCCATAGTGCTCATCCAAAACTGAATCGCCCAATCTCATTAATTTAAGCGCAACAATCTTTAATCCTTTCTGCTCAAAACGCTTTATAATCTCACCTACCAAGGCTCGCTGCAGTGCATCCGGCTTAATTAAAACAACTGTTCTTTCATGATTATTCATATGTTCAGAATAAAATACGCAAAAGCTATTTGCAAGAATTGACTACCTTACGAATTAGGAATATAAAAATATCAGTAAATTAGAAAGGAGAAGTAATCGTGGCTCAAAGGTTGTTCAGACAGATCCATATATTGACCGACGACGATCTGGGCCAGCTCGCCAGGCCACTGGACGAACGATATGTTGGCAAAGTTGTTTTTGAATGCTCGGTTTGTCCTAACCCTGAAAAATTTTGGGATAACGACATAAAAATGATTCGCTACTGTTACGGTCGGCAACAAAAGCTAATCGATCTTGGACTTGCCGACGATGAATTTTTTGAGTCAATTCGCGAACAAAATGATCCATCTGTGATTTTGGCCATCGAAATCGAAGCTGGAAGTCTGCGGCTGAATCGCTGGTTCGACTTGGCAAGATATATGCAGCTGGTTGACATTTATCTATACAAGAACGGCAACCTTATTGAGAAGTATGACTAAAACAAAAATCCCGCAATGCGGGACTTTTTTATATGCTATTTCTTCTTTTTTATATCTATTTCCAGCTCTTTTAGCTGTTTATCGTCCACTTCCGAAGGAGCATTCATCATCAGGTCTCTACCGTCACCGGTTTTCGGAAAAGCAATTACTTCGCGAATGTTTGGCTCGTTTCTCAAAAGAGTCACTAATCTATCCATTCCCCAGGCGATTCCACCGTGTGGCGGTGCGCCGAAACCTAAGGCTTCGAGCATGTGTCCAAAATTCATATCAATTCTCTCGTCTTCAAAACCCATAACTTTAAATACAGCGCGCAAAGCTTCTGGTCGATGATTTCGAATACTCCCACCGCCGATTTCAAAACCGTTTAAGACAACGTCGTATTGAGTTGTAAGAATATTGTCGATATTCTTCTGCGCCAAGAGATCGTCCATAAATTCCGGCTTTGGAGCGGAAAATGGATTGTGGGTGAATGTGTATCCTCCTTCTTTGGTCTTTTCAAAGAATGGGAAGTCGATTACCCAACAGAATGCTAATAAGTTCGGGTCATTTTTATCGGTTCGCAAATCCGGTCGGTCAATCCCATATTTTTCCATTGCTTCCTTATAGGTAATGCGCGGGAATGGCTTTTCTTGAATTCTCTTTTCTGGGAAAAGTTTTTCTACTATTTCGATTAATAAGGCTTCGTTCAAAGCCATAACATCTTCTCGCTCAACGAAACTCATTTCTATGTCCAACTGTGTAAATTCCGGCTGCCTGTCTCCACGCGTATCTTCATCACGGAAACATCTGGCGATCTGAAAATATTTCTCGAGCCCGGCAACCATAAGCAACTGTTTATATTGCTGCGGTGATTGCGGAAGGGCATAAAACTTCCCGGGATAAATTCTGGATGGCACCAAATAGTCGCGGGCTCCTTCCGGAGTTGATTTGGTCAAAATTGGAGTCTCAACTTCCACAAAATCTTCTTTGTCGATTAGAAAATCACGAATGTATTTGGTAACTTTTCCACGAATCAACATATT
>CAZTBQ010000024.1:7096-8787 GCA_964612445.1 uncultured Candidatus Saccharibacteria bacterium
CATGCTTACATTTTCACAAATGTTAATTAGGTTTCTGGTTGCGCTTCTTTTGGGTGCGATTATTGGGCTCGAGCGCGAAATGAGCGGACGTGAAGCCGGAGTGAGAACTTCTATGTTGGTTTCTGCTGGCGCGGCGATATTTACCATCATTGCCCTGACCTTGCCATACCTGGTTGCTGTTTCTCCCGATAATTTGTCGGAAGTTATTGCTAGAAATAGCGGATTTCTTGGTGTAATCGCAAACATTGTTGTTGGAGTTGGTTTCTTGGGTGCTGGAATCATAGTTAAAAGTGGAGAGCACGTAAGAGGCCTAACAACTGCCGCGACAGTTTGGATGACTGCCGCTGTTGGCACCTTGGTTGGGCTTGGAATGATCAATTTTGCCGCAATTGTGGCTGTTCTTTCCACTCTTTTGCTCTACTTTTTGAAAAAGATTAACGTCAGCGCAAAAATTCGCCCGCATGATAGCGACTAGGTTTTTAAGCGTTTTTGCGGTGTTTTAGCCATTTTGGCCAATCCTTGTAAACCCTTATATTATAAGGGTTTATGGCTGTTTTGTGGCTTAAAAAGCTTGACTTTTTCGGTAGAACTGCTATACTTTACCAACAATTGAATAAAGGTAGGTTAGGTCGGAGAACTCGTGATTTAACGAGTTTTTTTGTCCCCAAATGAATACACTAATAATAAAAAGCTTGATTTCCGGAATACTTTCCGCCTCGGTCTCCGTTACTGGAGCTGGAGCAGTAAGTACCTCTGCAAACCCAAGCCAAATCGCGATTGCCCCCCTGGAGCATAAGGCTGACAAGCTTGATGCCTGGATTGATTCTTTGGTAGCAAAAGAATCCGAGGGTAAAAGCCACATTAAGATATTGGATCATAATGCCCGATACTCTTACGGATGTTTACAATTCCAGATGGAAACTTTCGAATCTTATATTAAGCGCTACGAACTTCTTCCTCATACGGAGGATTCTGAGCTCGAGAATATGATTTACGACTGTGACTTTCAGAAATTGTTAACTAGGAAAATGATTGAAGAGGATCCTGAAAACTGGAGGCACTGGTACACGTCGGTTGCTAAAAGAGGCTTAGGACTTCCGCCGGTCATAAAGACTAATCAGTTAGCTGGAAGATAGCAGCTGCAAAAAACCCCGCGTTAAGCGGGGTTTTTTGATATCTTTTACGGAGGACTGGTAAGCCGGATTCTGTTCCTCAATAAATTGAGGCGACAATCATTTGTCTGGGCCATCGATTACTCTCAGGCTCAAGTCTTGCGACTATGCGGGCACTCCCTCGTCCCTCGGACGAGAACAAATAACTTATTACTCATAACTTATAACATTTTTTAATTTGTCATTGGTTATTAGTGACCAGTTATCAGTCCTTATCCGAAGGATAAGGGCACGACCCTTGCACCCAATAAGGATTTAGCCGTTTCACCCTTCGACTTTGCTCGGGGTAAACCCTTCGATTTCTCTCAAGGTAGATCCCAAACTATTTCGAAGATTCGCCAAGCACATAAATGTGCTCGGCGTTCAAATCCTTTCGAATTTGAACGTCACTGCTCGCACCTCTCGTGTTGCCACGGCAGGCTGTTAGCCTGTACTTTGCCAAAATAATTAAATGTTCGGCAGGAGTCCGGACTTTCCTCTGAATACCTTTCGGCACTCGGCGATTGTCTTGTCTTCCGT
>CAZTBQ010000025.1:0-8705 GCA_964612445.1 uncultured Candidatus Saccharibacteria bacterium
CGGACTCTTACGGGATTGACATAAAACATCTATATGGTATAATATGCACAGTTCTGAAACCCTTCAAGTAGGCGATTCTGCCGACTTTGAAGATTGAAAATTTACGCCGAAGAGCGCGCTCCGTGCTTCTGAGGCAAATACACTTCCCTTTTTAGGGAGAAGGAGTTTCCCAATGACCACTTCGAATACCATCGTCGCCGAGATCCCGACCGACGAGAAGCCCGCCTTCGACAGGCTGCCCTGGAAGGTGCTGACGGCAGAGGCCTTCGAGGCCTCCCAGGCCCACATCATGGCCAACTTCGGCCGCCCGCCGATGGCCATGGCCATCCTCGCCGACCGCAGCCGGGTCCTCGACCACTCGCTCACCGAGAGCGAGTACCGCGAGGTCGTCCAGAAGGACGAGCTCCCCGAGGAGCACGAGATCTGCTCCTGGCCCGGATGCAAGCACAAGGTCTCCCCGTTCCGCACCGCCCTGGTTCTGGGCGGCGAGATCGCCAAGGACCGCTCCGGCGCCACCGTGTGGCGGGGCAACTTCCTCGTCATCAAGACGGCCGCGGAGGGTCTCGTCGTCAAGGGGTTCTGCAACGACCACCTCGCGAAGGCGAGGCAGTCCGCGGAGGACGCCTGCGGCGAGAGGCTCCACCCGATGCCCTTCAGCCTGGCGGTCGTCCGTCGGCAGGGCATCATCGACGCCGGCACGCGGCGGCGCCAGGACGAGCAGCAGGCGCAGGAGGCCTTCGAGGCCTCCCTGGCCGGTCGCTCGACGGCCGTTCGCGGTCGCTTCGGTTCCGCGCCGCGGAACTCGCCGAGCAACATCGGTCGACGCTAGTACCTTCGTCCCTCCGGATGGTTTAATTCCATCCGGGGGGACACCAATTTTTATCGAGCACAAATATGTGCTTGATAATCCTGCGAAGCTCCGAAGGAGCGAAGTAGGATCGTCTTTTAAATAAACTCGCAGTGAAATGCGAGAATTGTTACATAATGGGGTATAAAAAGATTTGAGATTGCTTATTTTGAAAGTAAATAATCTCAAGTCCTTTCACAACAAAATAAAATAACTATCAACAAACGTTCGCCAACCGTCCCGTGACGGGACAGAAAGAGGTGTGTCATGTCGTTCCGGTTTTTCAACGAACGTCTTTTGAGCGCAAGTCATTCCGATTCCGTGGTGTGCGCAACGCTGGAGTCTATCTCCAAAAATTGCGCATTCCGCGAAACCCTGGAAGACCATGGGCGCAACGTAGGCAAGGCTCATGGTCTCAAAAACACGGTCGTCTCTCTCTCAAAGGTTCTGATCTCTCAGCTTATCTCTGGAGATGAAGCTGCTGTCGCGGCCATCGGAGATGAGATGATCTCGGCTTACGAGGAACTTTGCAGCATTCCCATTCCGGGAAGTGTTCGCGAAGAGCTCATTTCTGACGCGGAGCAGGAGCTCGCGGAAGCTGCGTTCTGCGAGATGTTCGCCGGCTATGTTTTTAAGGAAAATTCTATCGGACCCATCGGTGATGGGGATAAGATGGACATTTCTGTCCGTGGCTGGCTCGCCGGTCTGACCGACGCGGTGAGCGAGATGAGCAAACTCATGGGCGACTTCCTTTCGGCGCGAGAGCTGACCGAAGTGGAGGAACTCGCGGTGCTCGGTCGCTACTTGGAATTCGCCAAGAGCGCGTGCTCATTTCTCTCAACATTCAAGGGTGTCCCGCCCGCGGCACTGAACGCTTCTCGCCGACCCGGACAGGGTTTCCAGTCGAAACTCATTCGTGTCGAAGAACTCGTTCGGCGGCACGAGAGGGAATACCTTCAGCTTCGGCGCGAAGTTCGGCGCGCGAAGGAGGTGGCGAAGTGAGTAACTTCCACAGCTCCTCGCGGCCCAGTCCACAGGAGCTTCACCTTTCCGGTCGCTGCAGATTCTTGCAGCGTGCAGGCGAGATCCCTCTTGCCGCCTCAGTGTTCACCATCGGATTGCTGGACGTGAATAACGTCAAGCACGTGCTCATGGTCTACAACACCGAGGAGCGGCGACCTGACGGATCGGTGAAGCCCGCCGGCTGGGGAATCCCCGGAGGCGGAGTTCTTCCCGGAGAGGAAATCGCCGACGCGGCTGTCCGTGAATTCCACGGGGAGACCGGTCTCACGGCTTCCAGTCCGATCTGGGAGCGATATGAGCACAATCTGCTCATTCCTTCCGGAGGTGGCAGGTACCGCTACGAGCGTTGCCACCGGATCGAGCCCGCCGATGTCGCGCGAGCGACCAAGCAGACTCTCGTTCACGTCTTCACCATCCCCGCGGAAAACTGGGTGTGGGAGGGGCCTGTCGCCGAGAGGTTCAACGACCTCCTCGATTCTGGCAGTTCTTCTCTCATGGTCCAGTTCGCTCCCGGAGACGGCGAGCTTCTGGGAGTGGCGGAGGCAGAAGGGCCCGCCGGCAAGCAGGAAATCACTGCTGTCGGCCTGTTCCCTCTCGACGAGCTCCTGAACGGCGAGAAGCCGCCCCAGGGCTTCTACGTGTCTCATCTGAGTCGGCTTCGGCTGGCCCTCGAGAGATACACAACCGTTTCGGTCTGAGTGATTCGACCCCGACAATTTGCGAAGCAATTCGCACCTGTCGGGGTCTTTTTTATTGATACAAATATATAATACGAATATACAAATGGATACGTATTATACAAATAGTACGAATGAATTCGAATTATTCGTATGATTAGTATCATTTGTACAATTTGTATATTGGTATAGTAGTCCTTGCAAATGCGCCGAAACCTATGTATAATCCCTATCAAATGTTATCAAAAAGAGTCAAAGCAAAAATCGTCGCAGAACACGGTAAGCACGACAAAGATACCGGTTCAGCAGAGGTTCAGGTTGGAGTTTTAAGCCGACAGATTGATGAACTTACTTCTCACTTGAAGAAGCATGCGAAGGATAACCACTCAAGAAGGGGACTTCTTAAGATGGTCAGCCAGCGCAGAAAGCTTTTGGGCTATCTTAAAAAGAAAGAGCAGCCAATTTACGAGAAGTTAATCAAAAAACTCGACCTTAAAAAGTAAAATATGAAATCCAGTGCGCGTTTTGAAAGTCAGAGAGTAGGCATCTTTATCGATGCTCAAAACCTGTACCATTCGGCGCGCAATCTTTATCACGGACGAGTTAATTATGTTGAACTTGTCCGGCAGCTCACTGGCGAGCGCCAATTGATTCGGGCTATGGCCTACGTCGTCAAAAGTGAAGAGCGCCAGATTCAAGCAGTTGGACCTACGGAAGGGTCTTTTTTTGATGCCCTAGAAAATGCCGGAGTAGAGCTCCGCATGAAAGACCTTCAGATTTATGCCGACGGTACAAAAAAAGCCGACTGGGATGTCGGGTTAGCCGTTGACGCGATCCGTATGTCTGAATTTTTGGATGTGGTGATCTTGGTAACTGGAGACGGAGACTTTATCCCTCTTGTCGACTATCTGAAGTGGGGGAAAGGAAGGTTGGTGGAAATCGCAGCGTTTGGAAGAAGCGCTAACGCCAAACTGCAAGAATCCGGAGATAAATTTGTATCTTTGGAAACAATGCCGAGAGTTCTGATGCGGGGCAAAAAAAGGTTTTAAAAAATAACTAAAAAAATGAAAGACAAAAAAATATTTGAAAAAGAAATTGGCGGTAAAAAATTAACTCTCGAAGTTTCTGCTTTGGCCGAACAAGCAAGCGGTGCAGTTTTGGGAAAATATGGAGAGACCGTAGTTTTGGCGACTGTAGTTATGGGTAGCGAAGATACCGAAGGAGACTACATGCCTCTCAAGGTTGATTACGAAGAAAGATTTTATGCTGCAGGTAAGATTTTAGGTAGCAAATACGTGCGTCGCGAAGGCAGACCATCAGAAGAAGCGGTTCTCGCTGGACGCCTAATCGACAGGACTATTCGCCCGCTTTTTGATCAGAGATTGCGCCGCGACGTTCAGGTGATCGCGACCGTTTTGGCGATTGATGAAGAGAACGAACCGGAAGCAGTTGCCTTGGTTTCAATTTCAGCTGCGCTCGCCATCTCGGAAATTCCGTGGGCAGGACCAGCAGCCGGTGTTCGCGTTGCAAAAATCGGTGGCAAGTTTGTTGTAAATCCAACTCAGAGCGAGATGATTTCCCCGGAGTTTGAATGTGAAGCATTCGTGTCCGGTCCGGAAAATAAAATTAACATGATTGAAATGAGTGGCTCCAATACTTCAGAGGCCGACGCCACTAAACTTTTGGAAACTGGACTCTCCGCAATTAACGAACTCGTTAAATTCCAAAAAGAAATTGTCTCCCAAATCGGAAAACCAAAAGCAAATGTAAAATTAGCCGAAGCCGATCCGGAACTTAAAAAATTAATCGAAACTTTCTTGGAAGGAAAATTACACGAAGCTGTTTATCCGCATCTTTCTCCAAGAGAGAATAGTCACCCGTTAGAAAAAGTTGAAAGAGAAAATCGCCTAAGAGAACTCCAGGTTGCTTTACACGCGCATGTCTTGGAAAAATTCCCAGATGTCGCCAAGACTTTAGTTGATGTGATTTTTGAAGAAATTACCAACGACTTGGTTCACAAAAATATTTTAGAAAATGGATTAAGACCGGACAGCCGAAAGATGAATGAAATCCGTCCGCTCTCCGGAGAAGTCGGACTATTCGACCGAACCCATGGCTCTGCAATTTTCGTTCGTGGGAATACTCAAGCTCTTGCGATTACCACTATCGCCCCGCCAGGCTCAGAGCAGGTTGTCGAAGGAATGGAGGGCACAATAAAGCGCCGCTTCATGCTCCACTATAATTTCCCACCGTTTTCAGTCGGTGAAGTCGGAAGAGTTGGCGCAACTGGGAGAAGAGAAATCGGACACGGCGCGCTTGCGAGCAAAGCAATCACCCCAGTTATCCCGGAAATTGATGTTTTCCCATATACCATCCGAACCGTCACCGAAATTCTTTCTTCCAACGGCTCATCCTCGATGGCAACCGTTTGTGCAACTACTTTATCTCTTATGGATGCAGGCGTACCGCTTAAAGACATGGTTGCCGGTATTGCTATGGGCTTGATGACCGATAAATCAGGTAAATACGAAGTATTAACTGACCTACAAGGCCCAGAAGATCACTACGGAGATATGGACTTTAAAGTTGCCGGAACCGCGAAAGGAATCAACGCAATCCAGTTGGATGTTAAAGTTGAAGGACTGACCATGGAAATGGCAGTTAAAACTTTGGAACAGGCCAGAATCGCTCGTTTGGAAATCTTGGAAGTTATGAAGGGAGTGCTTCCGGCCCCACGACCGGAAATTTCCAAATACGCGCCGAAAGTTGTCCGCTTGCAGATTAGTAAAGAGAAAATTGGCGCGCTCATCGGAACCGGAGGAAAAACTATCAACGGCCTTGTTGAGAAATATCAGCTTGCCGGAATTGATATCGAAGAGGATGGTGGAGTTTCTATCGGCGGAAAAGATCCAAAGAATTTAGAAGAAGCCATTAAAGAGATTTTGCTCATCACCCGCGAAATAAAAGTTGGCGACATTGTCGAAGGTCCGGTTGTTAAAATCTTGGACTTCGGCGCAATCGTTGATTTGGGCGGAGATACCGACGGGATGATCCACGTTTCTGAACTCAAGGACGGCTTCGTAAAAACCGTTGATGAGGTTCTGAAGCTTGGTGATTTTGTCCGAGCGAAAGTTGTCCGCGTTGAAGACGGCCGAATCGGACTTTCGATTAAGCAATTAAATAAGTAACTATAAAAGAATCCCTGCGCAAGCGGGGATTCTTTGTTGTGCTAATTTTATTTCACCACGAATATTAGCTTTTTATTCTAAATTCTATTTTCTAAGTTCTAGATTCTAAAGAAGTTATGAGTTATTGGTCGTTAGCCCTTCGCCTCGCAAATCCTTCGGGAAATTCTTCTGAACTTTTCTCCGCGATCGGCATAATTTAAAAACATATCAAAGCTTGCGGCGCCAGGAGAAAACAAAATCACTCCTTCTCCGTGTGTCGATTTTAAATCTTTAAACGCCGCCGCAACAGCCTCTTCAAGAGTCTCCGCTTCCATTATGTGTATGGGGGTTCTTCCAATAGCCGCGCGTATTTTGTTTTTGTTTTCTCCAATTAAAACGACAGATTTTATCTCGTGCCGCTTGAATAGCGCGGAAATTTCCCGATGTACCGGTAAATAATCTAGCCCCTTATCAACGCCGCCGGCAATTAAAACAATGTTTCGATTACTAAAAGAGCGAAGCGCTGCCGCGGTTGTGTGTGGGTTGGTAGAGGCAGAATCATCGAAAAAGGAGATAGCGTCTTGTTTGCAGACAAATTCAATTCGGTGCTCCAGGCCGGTAAACTTTTTTACAACTCGTATTACTTTTTCTTTCGGAATTCTAAGCGCCAAAGCGACCAGCGTCGCCATTACAGCATTTCGATAGTTGTGTGCGCCGCGAATGGTTAGCTCCGACGGATCAAACATATTAAAGTTTTGAGGCAAAACCGGATTCTTTTTGCCTGCGCCAAATAGTCCCGCAATTTCGCTTTGTTTCTGATCTCCAAAAAAGAAAACTTGGTCTTTGTTCTTTTGATGGCGTACCATGTTGGCCTTTGCGGAATAATATTCTTTGAGATTTTTATGAGCATCTTGGTGGTCTGGAAATATCTCTAAGACCACGGCTATGTCCGGAGAGGTGTGTAAGTCTTGCAGCTGGAAACTCGAGAGCTCCAAGATAACATAAGTTTTTTTATCCACCTTATCTAAAATATTTAAAGCCGGAGTTCCAATGTTTCCCGCCAAAAAAACTTTCTTTCCCGCGCCCTTCAAAATTTTATAAATTAAAGTCGAGGTTGTCCCTTTTCCTTTTGTCCCTGTTACCCCAATTATTTTTATCGGATGTTTTTTCTTGGCGTAATCAAAAAATAATTTTGTTGCGCTAGAAACTTTAGACCCAGCCTTGATAGCCTTTTGAAGCTTTGGATCCATATAATGGAATCCCGGAGACCTAAAGATATATTCAAACCGCTCTAGGCCATCCAAATAATTTTCGCCTATCTGTCCTTTGGTTCCTTTTGGTAATTTAACTTTGGTAGATTTATCGAGTATCCAGATTTCATGATTTTTAAATTCTTTTTGTTTCTTGATAAATTTCAGAACCGCCAATCCTTCACGGGCGAGGCCAATTATGGCAACCTTCTTTGTTTCATTCAGCATTTTGCTATTTTAATACTTTAAGCTGGAAATGCCAAAATTTGGATAAACCCCCACACCTAATCAGTTGAACGGATTCTGCTTTGCAACAACTGATTAGGTGTGGGGTAAAAAAAGCCCCACTTGATACGTTCAAATGGGGAAAGTCGGTCATTAAAACTGGGCCATCGTTTTAACAATTTCGTTCATGCGCTCCGGATTGCTGAAGTTGCCATTGTGCTTTCCGGGCAGGATTTTAAGTCTCTTTCTGTCCGGGGATCCGGGATGAGAAGCAAAATATCTATCGGTCACTGCCGCGGGAACAACCTCATCCTCTTCAAAGCTGATAATGGCAGTTCGAACGAGTCTAAATTTTTCCATTCGCGCAAAAGCATCACTTTTCAGATAGCTGTTTTCTGCGCGAATAAGAGAAGAAAAATCATGGCCAAAGTTTATTTTCTTTTGCACGGCTGCAGCGTCATATGCCGCTGGAGCTACCAATACCAACCCCGCAATATCTCGGGGGTTAAGGAATGTGGCAATGTAGCCACCCATGCTTACCCCAAGAATAAAAAAACGACTGGTCGGATAAGCAAAAAGAATTTGCCGGAAAACCGCTCGGGTATCTTTGATTCGGGTATGAAGTCCTGTGTTGGCAAAATTCTCGCTGTCCTCGCCCATGCCGCGGAAGTCGAAACTCGCGGCAACAAAGCCATTTACGGCAAGTAGATTCTTAATGCCACGAAGTTTTTCTTGCGAAAAATCTCTGCTGCCACCGTAAATGATAAGGCAGACGTCCGGAGAAGTTGTAGGCATCAAATCAGAATCCGAGCAAAGGGAGATGTTTATGCGCACATCTTCAACAGTAATACGCAGCTGTCTGTCGACAATTTCCACTTTAGCCTCCTTAGTTTTAAGCTACTGGCGGTATTAAACCAGAAAAACCAAGGCAAAACAAGGTGAGTAATAATATTGACATAATTAATATAAAATGATATAATAAAAACAGAAAGTTAACGATTACTGAAAGGAGATTTTCGTGAAGATTGCCAAGGTCGAGCGTGTCTACGGGTATGCTTCCGACGGATTCGCGCTTCCCGGGACCGTCGGCAAGGTCTCGAGCGTCACCATGCAGTGCGGCAGCGGGGTCTCGTCGACCAGCACCGCCATCACTCTCGTCGTCGCCGGGGAGGAGATCAAGCTTTTCGCCGGATGCCTTCCTCGCATCGACACCGGGGAAGAGGTGATGGTCCACAAGAGCGGCGACCTCGTCGTGGCCATCCAGGTCATCAAGAACGGAGAGGCGATCTTCCGGTTCATGATGCCCGAGTCCAGTCACCGCTACGGCGAACGGTGGTGGCATCGGTTCGTCGACTAACGCAACTTCTGCACCTTCAACAAACGAGCCCCATCCGGGGCTCTTTACATTCTTATGGATTATACAAAAATAGATCACCACAAGGATGATCTATTTTTGTATTAGTGCCAGGGGAGAGAATCGGACTCTCGACATGACGCTTATGAAACGTCCGCTCTA
>CAZTBQ010000026.1:0-8514 GCA_964612445.1 uncultured Candidatus Saccharibacteria bacterium
CTAGAAGATGTTGCATTTAAAAATCCGAAATCTGCAAAAACTTCTGCCGAAGCCGATTTTATCGGGACCTCCCAGTCATTGCCTGTCACATTCCAGTAAAACTCATCATAATTTTCAAAAAATCTAATAGAGCCAAAAACTTGGTACTCTATTCGATAATTCTTGATTCCAGATATAAGCTTATTGGCATCGCCTATTTTAATATTCAAGATTCCCCCGTTTCTTGAAACAACAAACGGCACGTCTCCAGAATCGTCGCTCACACCCAAAACTTCAATTGCAATCTTTGGACCGTCCTTACTGCTAAGTGGAATACTTCTAAAAATTCCGTGACGCTCCGAACCTTCAAAATCATATTTAATATATTCAACCACATCCACCGCTCCATCGGTGCCAATTTCCGCGGAAATATCAAAACTATCAATCCTTTCCGCATAAGCACTAAAAACAAAACTAAAAACACCAACCAGCAAGAAAGTTGAAAAAAGGGATAATTTTTTGATCATTATACACTTACTTTCGGAGCAACCTTTTCTTCGTCATCAGCTCCGAAAAATTCTTTAGAACCAAAGCCAAAAAGTTTAGCCACCAACATTGCCGGAAAAACCGAAATTGAATTATTAAACTCACGGACTGTCGCATTATAATATCTCCTCGCTGACTGCAAATCATTTTCAAGGTTAGAAAGTTCGCTTTGAAGATTTAGAAAATTTTCGTTAGCTCTCAATTGTGGATAATTTTCGGAAACCGCAAACAAAGTCTTCAAAGTGGAGGTTAGTTCATTTTCCGCTTTTACTTTTTCATTTTGACTGCCGGCAGACATGGCTCGAGTTCTGGCCTCGGTCACAGTTTCGAAAACCTTGGCTTCGTGCCCCATATATCCCCTTACCGCCTCAACCAAATTTGGAACCAAATCATACCTACGCTTCAACTGAACGTCCACATCCGCCCAAGAGTTGGACACTGTATTTCTTTTCTTAATTAAAGAGTTAAAGACCGATATTATCCAAGCCAATACGACAACAACGACACCGTAAATTATGTAATTCATTTGGTTTGTATTTATTTCTTATTATTATACCGCGTTTTGAAAACACCGCTAGACGCGGTGTTTTTTCTTAATATCAGCCTCCACTCCTTCCTCAAATTCTTCCTTGGTATCCTTGGCACTCTCCGCCATAGACAAAAGTATCGCGTCCGGCAAAGCGTTTAATTCCAAAGTCCTATTTTCCAAGTATTCCTCGGTATTCTTCTCCGGATCATCAATGACCTCTTCAAGAAGAATGTTTAATATCTGTCCGATTTTTGGGGAAGGTTGAAGTTCGGTTATCTCCATAACTTTACCACCATCAATTTTTAGCATTTTTGGCGAAACCGGATCATGGCGCACCTTATCAATCATAAATAACAAGTGACGCAACCTATATGGAAAAGCTTTCGGCACGCCGGAACCTATCCTGTCCGCCTCGCGAAGCTTCAATAAATCATCAATATGCTCCGGACCAACACGACGAATAAATCTTCTTACTCCGGCATCGCTTACCTCTCCAACGTTATAATAGAAAAGATGATATCTTACTAAGTGTGTAACTTTTTCGATAAAATCTCTCCCGAATTTTAATCTATCCAAAAGTCGCGTGGTCATCTTTGCACCAACAATATCATGATTATAAAAAGTAGAATTAGGTCCGTCGCCAGCTTTAACTTTTGGCTTGCCAATATCATGAAGCAATGAAGCCATTCTTATTTCCAATGAGTAATTCTTATCGGCGGCATACTCCAGCGCTCTAACGTTATGCTCAAAAACCGAATAAATATGATGCAAGTTTTGCCCAACTCCAAGACCCTCGCGAAGCTCGGGCAACACATATCGCAAAATATCCAACTGCTCCAAAAGATAAATCCCAGCGCCAGCTCTCTCGGACATTAAAATTTTCACGAGCTCGTCGCGAATTCTCTCTTTGGCAATCATCTCCAAAAGTCCCGCCTTTTCTACAATAGCGCGACTGGTCTGTAATTCAATCTCAAAATTTAACTCTGTCGAAAATCTCGCCGCACGCATTATGCGCAAAGCGTCTTCTTCAAATCTTTTTCGTGGATCCCCAACCGAACGTATTATTTTAGCCTTCAAGTCCTGCATGCCTCCATATGGATCAACAAGCTCTTGTGTTCCAGAAGACCAACCTAATCTCATTGCCATCGCGTTAACCGTAAATGACCTACGAGAAAGATCTTCTTCAACTGTCTTTGCGAACCTAACTTCATCCGGATGACGCTTGTCACTATATTCGCTCTCGGTTCTAAATGTGGTTATCTCAACAATTTTCAAGCTCGGATCTTCGGAGTCGGTTTTGACGCCAACGGTTCCAAAATTGTTTTCATAAACACTATCCGGAAAAATATTCTGAATTTCTTCGGGAGTAGCGCTGGTTGTAATATCCCAGTCTTTGGGGGTTCTGCCCAAATAAAAGTCTCGAACACACCCACCTACCAAATACGCAGGAAAGCCGTTCGTCTCTAAAACGTTTGTTATCAGGGTTATTTCCTTTGGAATTTCCATTTAGCTAGTATGCCTCAATTGTAGCCGAATTTGGGCGGATTTTGCAAAATCAAAGCCTTCCCTCGCCTGCTTCTGTGTCGAATAAAAAATACCCGATGCGCACAGCGCTACGGGTATTTTTTATTATGGAAATATTAGTAAGGGTCCATATACTGCACTTTTTTCTTTTCCTCCCACGTTCCCCCAACTCGCTCACAGTCTCTCTTGTTGGTAATATTAGCCTCTTCGACCCCTTTGCAAGTTCCCGCGGCTTCGCTCATATTCAAAATCCCTCCCCAATCAAAATTGGCATATTTACCAGAGACATAAACAAAACCGATGCCGAGGATAAATCCGAGAACAATCCAACCAACGATAATAAGATTCTTTTTCATAAAATAAATTATTGCTTGCGACCTTTGGAGTCTATTTCTACTGAACTAAAATATTTTAACACATCCCGCCCGTACGAATCTATGACACTTGAGCCAATACCACCAGGAACCGACGAACCTACCGTAATTCCGCTAGCGGCGCCATCAAAGTAAAACTCCAATCTGCCCAAGTGATATTCGCGCTCCACATCCGGAATAAAACCATCCGCAGGAGACAATTCCAGCAACAAAACATTTTGCCGCAAGCTGGATATAGCGGTTTCAGATAAAAATTCATCGCCGCTTGGCTCCAAAAACTTATCTGGCCTTAGCCCGCCCCCAAATGAAATTTCTGCTGTTATTCCCTTAATTGCAATCTTTTCACCAGTAAATTTCGCAAATACATCCACTGCTATTTTCTCGCCATCAACGGGTTGATTCTCGCTTATTCGCAGCGATAAGCTAGCTTCGCTCTCCGGCAGCACAATCGACTCCGTCGCATCGTTTGCAGTATCCGGAATTTTTACAATAAACAAAAAGGATGCGACAAGACCGATAACAAATAATGCAATTCCAAGTCCAATCCACTTGCCGGCACCATATTTTGGCATAAACAAAAAATTCTTTTTAATTCCGCGCATAGCCGCTCCGACAACCTCCTCAGATTCACCAGCTGCTCTCTGCCTGCCATAAGCCGATTCAACGGTTCTACCAAGCTCTTTCATCGCCAAAATTTTTATCAAATCGTGCCTGCTTAAAACTCCGATTACTTTCTTTTGTTTGTCCACAACAATCAACGGATTAACCTTGTGGTGCTCGGCGAAACTTTCAACCGCTTTTTCGATTGGTTCATCCCCAACAACCGAAAGCGGGTCATTATTCATGATGTCTTTAACCAAAAGTTTTTTGATTGGAGCCAAAGTCTCCTCGAGTATCATTTTCTCAGGATGAATCATTTTTACCTGCTCCATTGCCTTAACTAACGTCGGAATATGGATTCCGCTACCCTTTGTTACTAAATCATATTGAGTAACGATCCCTACTAATCCGCCATTTTTATCCACCACTGGCAAACCTGCAAAATTAGTTTTAGAAAAAATTTCGATAACTTCTTCAACAGAAACATCCGCCTCCACCGAGCGTGGATTCGAAGTCATAACATCAGCTACGGTAATAATAATTAAATTGTCTTCTTTATTTAACACTGATGTATTTTATTTTTTAAAAGTTATCTTATTTCTATTTGATATTTTTCCCGCAAAATCGATACGATATTTTCCATTTCGATATTTACCTCATTATCGGTCAATGTATGATCGTCTGATTGAAACACCACCCTAAAAGTCAGGCTTTGCTTCGAACCAAATTTTTCATCCCAATATTCATCCACTAAATCCACGTCAGAAATTAATTTCTCGTTTGCTAAAGAAATTTCTTCCAAAATATCTCCGATACGCACCGCACTATCTACTACGATCGAGATATCTCGCATCACTGCTGGATATTTTGGAATTGGCTTGTAGGCAAATTCTTCGCTCGCCATAGGTATTAATGCCGAAAGATCCAACTCTCCAACCGAAAGTATCCAGCCCTTAGCCTTTCCAAAGCTTTCGAAATCCCGCAAAAATCCAATCACCCTACCACCAACCCTAACGATTAAATGTCCATCCTCCTCCTCAAAAACATAGTCGGTGATGCCGACACTCCTTAAACTCTCATCTATCGCACCTTTTACCAGCAACGCTGAATCCTTTCTTTTCTTCCCGCCAACAGCCACCCCCAAAATTAATTTTTCCTTTGCCTCTTTCCCCTGCCAAGCAAACACCTTACCAATTTCAAATATTTTCGCGTCATCAAAAAATCTAGAGTTCTGCTCTAAAACTGGCGCAAGCAAGGAAGTTAGCCCTTTGCGCATATATTTTTTATCTTCAGAGATTGCATTCAATACCTCCACATTTCTAGCATCGGATCCAAAAAAGGACCGCCTAGAAATATTCTCGGCATCATCACCGACAAATGACGAAGTTAAAACTTCATCAAAACCCATCCTAGAAATAAGGTGTCTGAATTTTGAAGAGAATGAAAAGATTTCATCTTCCATTGTTGGCTTAACCGAAATCAACGGCGCGATACTCTTCATTCCACCAAAACCCACCATTCGAGAAAGCTCTTCTGCTAAGTCTTCGAATTCAGAAACATCCGTCCTCCATGCCGGAACCCTTACTTTCTTACCGTCAAAATTAAACCCAAGCGCATCAAAATATTTTTTAACCTTAGCCATTTCGATTGATTCTCCGGTCAACTTCTCAAATTTTTTCAAATCAAAATATATTGTGGATTCTTTTACCTTGGATGGATAAACTTCTGCGCTGTCTTTAAGTTTCGCTCCGGCTTTGACCAGAAGCTCGGTTACCCTATCCATGGCAAGCCCTGCGAGTTCTGGACTTAAGTTATGCGCGAATCTAGCCGATGCGTCGGTTGCGAGCTTTAACGATCGTGAAGTCTTAAATATCCCAACATAGTCAAAACTCGCCGCTTCAACCACTATTCTCTTTGTGTTCTTAAGGACACCGGCATGTTTGCCGCCTTTAATACCAGCGATCGCTAACGCGCGAGATTCATCACAAATCAATAAATCATTCGATGACAATTCAAACTCCCTATCATCCAAAGTTGTCATTCTCTCTCCAGATTTAGCTTTTCGAACAATTATTTTTCCATCCAACTTGTCGGCATCGAAAGCGTGCAGTGGCTGACCAACTTCCAGCATCACATAGTTCATCAAGTCTACAACTCCGTTAATTGACTGTACTCCGCAAGACTTCAAAGACTTTTTCATCCAATCCGGAGTAGCCGGAAATTTGTTTATTTCAAAATACCTCGCCATGTAGCGCGGGCAAGCTTGCTTATCTTTGACTTCAACTTGAACAAGCTTCTTGCCGGAAGGAATATTGATTAACGATTTTACCGGACTCTTAAACGATAAGCCGAATATTGCGCCGACCTCTCTGGCAATCCCAATATGCGAAGATGCATCCGAATACCTATTTGCCGGAAGTTTAATTTCAATAGCATCGCCCTTAACATCTTCCACCTCAAAAGCGTGCAAATTCATTTCATCCATTATTCTTTTGGACGAAGGAGCTTTTGGTAATAACTTCTTTATTAGTGAATAAGAAAATTTCATGCTTTTAGTTTTTGTTCTCGACGAAATATTGAGACATTAGCCATATTTCCGGCAAACTGAACAAACAATCCACGGGAAGTATTCGATAGTGCCCCAGGTTCGCTAGACTCTCGAAACTTCCGATCATACTCCTTAACCTCCTCCAGCGTCACATTTCCAGACTTTATTTTCTGCCAAATTTCCATATCCTCGGTAGTTAGTTCCTCAGCGCTAAAATCAAAATTCAAAAAATGCCCTGAATGAACTTCTCCCTCTTTTTTTGCGGCTTCTTCCTCCTTCACGATAGCTGCAATCTCTTTTCGAAAATCGTCTAAAGAATATAAATTTTCTGGAATTTCTGTCATTTAAATATTTTTAAACTGTTTCAAGAACCTCAAGTCACCGGAATAGAAAAGGCGGATGTCCGGAACTCCATACTTAATCATCGCTAATCTATCTATGCCTACACCGAACGCAAAGCCCTGAACTTCATCCGGATTATAATGCACCGACTCGAAAACTCGGCGATGAACCATCCCCGCGCCCATAATCTCCAACCACTTACCTTTGAGCTTTATATCCACCTCCACCCCTGGCTCAACAAATGGGAAATAACTTGGTCGAAAACGAAATTCGATCCGCCGGCTGGCGGACTTATCCGACCCTGAAAAGAATTCTTTCAAAAATTGCTCAACAACATATTTAAAATTTGCCAAAGTTACATCTTTACCAACCATTAATCCTTCAAGTTGATAAAAATTAATTTCATGACTCATGTCTGTTGCCTCATACCTAAAAACTCTGCCCGGCACAACAATTTGAAATGGTGCCGGATTTTTTTCCATATAGCGAACCTGCACAGGACTGGTATGAGTTCGGAGCAAATAATTAGATTTATTATTCTTCCCTTCTCCTTTTATCCAAAACGTATCCCACATTTCTCTGGCCGGATGATTCGCGGGAATATTTAAAGCATCAAAATTGTAGTACTCTTCTTCAAGCTCGGGACCGGAAATTACAGAAAAATTTAAGCCACGGAATATTTTTGCAGCATCCTCCATGACTTGGCTTAGTGGATGAATGCGACCATATTCTAATTTTTTGCCGGGCGCAGTATAGTCCGTTTTTCTTGACGATCCAGAAACCGACTGCAACTTAGCCTCAACCATCTGCTCCAATTCTTTGTAAAGCTCCTGAAGCTTAGGACCCATCTCTCGCCTGGCCTCAATGGTCATATCTTTCAAAGATTTAAGGGTTTCGGTTATTACTCCTTTGCGTCCCAAATAATGAGTTTTTATTGTATTTAAAGCCTCCTTTTCGTTCGCTGAATTAATGGCCTCAGTTGCCGATTTTCTAATTTCTTCCAAATTCATTTAGTTTATATCTATTATACTAACGCGAAAATAACAATTTTCAAAATAAATCCCCCGCAAGCGACGGGGGTGCAATTTACCAAAGAGCAGGAATAAACCGAGAGAGCTTATGAAAAATATCGGCCATGATTAAGCCTTCGGTCTTATCGCTATTAACCCTCACAACAAAACCGTAATTCTGACTATTCTGCAACCTTGAAGCCGCGATCTCGTAATTGATCGCGAACTCGCCCATCTTATGAACCGAAGTGCAAAGTAAAACCGTCACATCGGGACGGACATAATCACGACCCAGTACACGTTCGCGGAGAGCGAATAAATCTGCAAAAGGAATTCCGGCCGACAGTCCTCTGGCGAAACTCGCCAATTCATATCCCTTAAGAACCACGAAACATCCTGACGAAGTAAGGTGTCCGATAGTCGATCGCAGATGAAACTTCCTCTCGAATAGAGCGAGAAGTTGCAAATCAATATTGGAAATTTCTTTCCCGTCATTAAAATCGCATATAACTCGTCTCGCTTCGCTGAGCACGTGAACATCCGGCTCGAACGGCTCGAAGTGCAGAACTGTATCGAGTTCATTTGTAACCGCAGAAACCAAATCTGCAATATTCTCTTTGTTCGGCGAACGAAAATAGTTTCCACCGGAATCAACTTCTGGCTCGGCGCCAAAGACAGAATCGTATCCTTTACGGCGAAGCTTTTTAGATAACTTCTCCCCTAGGCGGTACATCCCATGCTCGTCAGCCCCCTCGATTGCAATCAGAAATCCATTTCTACTCATCGAAGATTTTCCTCCTTTTGTATTCAAGCTTCTGGCGTGGAGTATATTTTAAAAAACTCGGCAAGTCCAGCAACACGACAACGACTCATAGCTTATAACCAGTCACTAATAGCTCACAACAAAAAACCACCCAATTTCTTGGATGGCTTTTTAAAAAAACTAATCAATCACCTCAATCCCCATAGAACGAGCACTGCCACGGATAATATTTTCAGCGGCATCCAGATCGTTGGCGTTCAAGTCAACCATCTTCTGCTCAGCGATTTTTCTGACATCTT
>CAZTBQ010000027.1:0-1172 GCA_964612445.1 uncultured Candidatus Saccharibacteria bacterium
ACCTGCGAACCCGCGTTTGGCTGCGCTTAGGAGGCAGGTTATTACAAACCAAATCAAGCCAAAAATAATGAACAAAGAATCATTAAGCAAGATTACTGTTCCGGGATTGACTCAGCTCCTTAAGGGGGAGATGGCCTGGATTAGCAAGTTTCGAGAAGGAGATGTTTTGGAGGTGTCTCTATTAAAAAAGACCCGAAGGTACGCGTTTTTTGATATGGGCAAATTTGGAACCGGAATCGTTTTCGGCTCTGAAATGCAGAATGCCAAGAGCGCGATTAAAACCATGGAGGTCGGAGAGAAAGTCCCAGCCAGAGTTGAAGCCGTAGAGGGCTTTATGGGCTATGCGGAGCTATCACTCACTGAAGCAGGCAAGCAAAAGCTTTGGCAGCAGGTTAAAGATCTCGAAGAAAGTGGCGAAATCGTCAAGGTTAAGATTTCTTCGTCTAACCAAGGTGGTTTAATGGCTGATTTAATGGGACTCAAGGCTTTCTTGCCTATTTCTCAGCTTAGCCAAGAAAACATGCCTCAGATTGCGGAAAGTGACAGGCAGAAGGTTGCGGAAGAGCTTAAGAAATTTATTGGTGAAGAGCTCAGCGTTAAAGTTATCAACGTCAACCAGCGCGGCAACAAGCTAATCATCTCCGAAAGAGAAAGCACCAGCCCGTCTTCAAACGTTAAAGAGTTATTGTCAAAATACACCATTGGACAGACAATCGACGGTGTTGTTTCCGGAATCGCGGACTTCGGAGTTTTCATCCGCTTTGCCGATAACCCAGAGATTGAAGGATTGGTTCATATTTCAGAAATTGATCATCGCTTGATTGATTCCCCGAAGGAGGTAATCACTCTCGGTGAAAGCGTCAAGGTTAAGTTGATAGACATCCGCGACAACCGTGTATTCTTGTCTCTTAAAGCCTTAAAGCATGATCCGTGGAGCGAAGCCGAGAAGCATTACAAAGCCGGAGATGAAGTTACCGGAATAATTCATAAATTCAATCCGTTCGGCGCAATTGTGGAATTTAAAGATGGTCTTCAAGGAATGATTCACGTTTCTGAATTCGGAAGCGTTGATGAAATGAAGAAGGCACTGGAACTCAAGAAAGAATACAAGTTTGAAATTTCTTCCTTAAAACCGGAAGAAAAGAGAATGATCTTGAAGATGAAGAAGTAAA
>CAZTBQ010000027.1:1272-3249 GCA_964612445.1 uncultured Candidatus Saccharibacteria bacterium
CTCTTTCTTTTTCAAAAGAATTTCGGCTAAAACATCGTCAAAGTTTTCAGGTTTTTCGGAGCCTCTCTTTATTCCTTGGACATATTCATAAACCTTTCTATAAATATTATGCACATCCTTCTCTCGGGCGGCTTGATCCTTGGCATATTCGAACACTTTTTTGGCTATCTCTGCATCTTTTCCTATTCTGATTGTCGAGTCATGAGGACCTTCTTCATAGGAATGGATAGTATCGATTTGCGGGAAGTATATTGTTTGCTCTCCATAGCCGGTACTCCAGCCAACCATTATTTCTGTACCGTTGACGGTCTCCTCGTCGTAAAATTTTTCTCCAGCGGATGGCATTGATTCAAATCCCATATCTGTTTTATTTTTTAATTTAACCTTTTAACTCATTCTAATACCCCCCCCGCAAAGTCAAACGAAATAAAATGATGGTTAGACACTAGCCACTAGAATAAATCAAAAAATCCTCCGCCAGCTGGCGGAGGATTTTTTGATTTATTTTGTTTTTTGTTATTTTGACTCAAAACGAAATGGCCCATCAAATGGATGCTTCTCGATTGTCTCCTTTACACGTTCGCGCGATTCTTCATCTCCACGAAAAGTAATAACACCTCTGCCGCCGACATAATGCCAATCGATATCTGCTTGAGCCTCGCCGGCTATCTTTTGGACCCAGGATTCAATTTTCTCTTTAGGTCCGTCGACTAACGCCAACGCTTCGCTCCCGCCCTCGGCATGACTGCTAATATCTGGATTCTCCTTGTATTTTTCCATGTTTTTTTATTTAACCTTTTGATTCATTTTAATACCCCCCCCCGCAAAGTCAAACGAAAAATAGAAGCACCCCTCCGTTCAACTCCCTCTCGGCGAAACAAAAACATCGCGCGGTGCGCGATGTTTTTGTTTTGTTGTGCCGCGAGAGGGAGGTTCACGTCGCTTCGCTCTCATCAACCCAAGCATCATACTCACCTCCAACAGTTTGCTCGGTAGTAGCCATTTGATATAATATAGACATGGGTAAACCATTACGGAAAGTAAAGGTTCGTTGGTCCAACAATTTCGCCTATGCCATTGGGCTAATATCCTCTGACGGCAATCTCTCTGCCGATGGACGGCACATCTATTTTGTCTCTATCGATCTAGCCTTGGTCGAGAATTTGAAAAATGCACTAAAAATCAACACTGAGATATTTAAACACCGTCGCGGAGGAGAAAAAGAAAAGAAATACTATGTCTTAAGCTTCGGCGACGTTAAATTCTGTCGCTTCTTGAATGACATTGGCATACATCCAGCGAAATCCAAAACAATAAAAGAAGTCATAATTCCACCGGCATATTTCTCTGGATTTTTGCGCGGGTTGTTTGACGGAGATGGAACATTCTATACATTCTGGGATAAGAGATGGCCCAATAGTTTTGGATACAAAATCTCTTTTGCTTCGGCAAGCAAAACATTCGTTCTTTGGCTAAAAGATAGGCTGACTAAAGAGTTTCAAGTAAAAGGGTTTATTCGTCCCGGTGACGGAGTCTTTAATCTTAATTATGTTAAAGGAGATAGCCGTAAATTGTTCTCCGCAATGTATCCTTCTCGACTCAATAAAGTCTTGTTTTTAGAAAGAAAATACAATAAAATCAAACTTGCATTAGAGCAGGACAAAAAGAAGCCGCGATAGCTCAGCGGTAGAGCGCTACCCTGAAGAGGTAGGCGTCGGGGGTTCAACTCCCTCTCGCGGCACATTAAATTAAAAATCACCTAGATAAGGTGGTTTTTAATTTAATAACTCAAAGGGAGATGATCTTGTTTGTGCGTCCCTGCGAGGAATCGAACCTCGATCTACTCCTTAGAAGGGAGCTATTCTATCCGTTGAACTACGGGGACAATTTGTTACAGCGTTGATTCTAAACCAAAAATAGTTTAATTTAAAGGGGTTGCTTTTGGTTTGTTGCGGGCTTGCCCCGCCAAGCCTCAAG
>CAZTBQ010000027.1:3268-7795 GCA_964612445.1 uncultured Candidatus Saccharibacteria bacterium
TTGTGGGAACACGTAGACAGGGTTCAATTCCCTGCAGCCCGACCATAGAAATACGTTAGCGCCCAAGTTTGGGCGCTTTACGTTTTCTTGGCCCCGCCATTTGCGGGGCATGTCGATATAAGTTAAAAGTTCAATTCCTCCCGCCGAAGCGGGATTCCGAATCCCTAAACTCTCCGCCAGCTGGCGGATCGTAAAGGGATTCGATAACTGCACCAATTAAAACTAGTTCTGGGACTGGAAATATTAGCTCATAGGATATACAATAACCTAAACTTGCGCGCTTAGCTCAGTGGTAGAGCGACTGTTTTACACACAGTAGGCCGAGGGTTCGATCCCCCCAGCGCGCACCGCAACAAAAATACCCATACGGGTATTTTTGTTTTCTGGGCGGGGTCGAACAGCGGAGGGGGTCGGGGAGCCGCGCTCGGTTTCCCGTGGAGGAGATTATTCAGAACCGTGGGTTCTGAAAGCGGACCGAATACATTTATATGTTCGGGAGCAGTGAGACCCCCAGCGCGCACAATATTTAATAATCTTCTTTGACACTACAAAACTGTAGCGCTATTATTGGCGCAGCAATCATAGAAGGAGGTAGTCGTGCCAACCTATAGAATCCAAGTCTCAAAATCTAGCTTAAGAGTGTCGGGTGTTCTCTATGGCCTAGAGATACTCCACAAAGGCACTAAATTTATTTGCGACAGCAATAACGAAGAAATAGTCTTTGAGGCCGGTGACGAAGTTCAGGCAAATTCCGTTTTTGATTCTTTAGTTCCAAAATTTCCCCATGCCGGCGACAAATGGACAGTATCCCTCCAACTTGTAAAGATGACTGGTGGCCTAGTCCATAGACTCAGAACTCTGCGTACGGTTATCAGCCATCGGTAGATTCGTAATCACAGGAAATTGCCTGTGATTTTTTTGTTGACACTCCGCTTCATAATAACTATTATGTCCGCAGTATATTGGAAGGAGGATTAGTGAGTAATCCCGCGATTTCGAAAAAGCCGGGCATCATTGATCTGGACGAACTTCAAACCGAAGCGGAAAGGCTTTTATCTCTCCTTAAAGACCGCCAACATGGATTAATTTCTTGGAATTTATATCTGAAGGAGAGAATCGAAAATATCCACCGAATTTCTTCGGTGGTCGTCGGAGACAAGAAAAAAGAATCTCGCCCCCAAGAAGCAGTGAAGGTTGATATTGTTGAATATCGCTGGACAGAAGACGTCAGCATGGACCCTTACAACCGTAGCGGAGACGAAAATAGATGCCGTGGCGGAATCCTGATCCCCGGAAAAAACTGCCCTACCATTCTTGTTTTGATGCATGATGGAATACCCAACTTTCACGAGATGACTGCCGAGGATTCAGGCGAAAGTCTTTGGCGAGAGTTCGGCATAGACTGTTTCGAATGGGATTTTGCAAGGATTGGAGAAATCCAGATTGATGAAGCCCTAATAAGAGATGCACGAGTAATGGCTCAGCATCGAGAACTGGCTGGCGAGACGAACTCCGCGTTCCGCCTAATATTTTCAAAGCTCGGAGAAGAAGATGATTAACCCGCCGATTGGCGGGTTTTTTAATTCAAATCGGCTATACTATTATTAGTAGCTTTAAAAATCGGAGGTGAAAATGTTTTTGAGATGCGCCCTGCTTGCTGGATTGCTTTTTCTCCCCAGAAGTTATGCAATCACGCGGGAGAACAATCCACTTAAGGGGAATCTTGAATCGTTGCGATACCAAAATTCTATAATCGACTCCCTGGGAATTCCTAGAGTTAAAACCGAACGCGACATTGAAACCCTTTGGTGGTCGAGCAAGGTCTCACGAGTTCCGGATGCTGGAACCGGATATTATATTTATGAATCCGTTAATTTCAAAACGCGCTTCCTGCGGCCGGCAGCAAAGAGATATTTGGAATGTCTCGGAGAAGATTATTATCAAAATTTTGGGAAGCAACTCAAAGTGACTTCCCTCTGCAGAACTATTTCTCGTCAGCGACAGCTTCGTAAATCTGGAGCGAGCTTTGCGGATGCGAATGGCGGAGAAACACACTCTGCTCACCTCGCCTGCACCGCTTTTGATTTTTCCATTAACGGAATGTCGCAAAAAGAAATTATGTTTATTACAGAGCGATTAGTCGCCGATAGAGCCGACGGAAAAATTGACGCCTTTTTAGAAATCCTGTCGCGCCATTTCCATGTCGTCGTATTCAGAAACTAAAAGAGCCTTAACGGCTCTTTATTTTTTTGTGTTTAATTTGTAGAAATTTTCTAAAAGCTTTGCCACTAAAATCGGTCCGGTTCCGCCCGGGGTAACAGTATAAAAATATAAGTGATCATCAACCGAATCCAAATCTAGGTCACCGGAAATTTTCCCTTGCAAATTTTTCCCATAACCAAAATCTACAACTCCGGCATTCTTTTTGAGCATATCTTTTTTGATTAATCCAGGCAGGCCAACTCCGCAGATAACCAAGTCGACGTTTTTTAATAAACCGAAATCACTACCCCTGTCTAAAACCAGCAACTCGCGCACCTGCCCCTCGAGCCAAATTGAAATTGGCTTGCCGATAAGCTGTCCCGGGCCAACAACCGCAACACAGGAATTTCCCAAATCGATTGGCATCTTTGCTAAAATTTCTTTAACCACCTCAACGGCCGGAGGGAGTGCGATGCCTCTTTTAGTATAAAAAGCTCCAAGCGCCCTTTCGCCCAACACATCAATGTCTTTATTCGGAGGAACAGCATTTAAAATATATTGCGCATTAATAGCTCCAGGAAGCGGCAGTTGGACAATAACTCCACCGCAAGTTCTATGGTTGGCGATTTTTAAAACTTCTTTGCGAAGATTATCGGCTTTGATATTCTCCGGAAATTCATAGATTCTAAAATCAACGCCCAGCGCCTCGGCGGCTTTTTTCTTTTGTAATAAAAAACTTTTAGATGCAGGGTTTTCACCAGCCAATATCCCTGCCAAAAAACGGGCTGGCTTTTGCCCGCCTTTCAATCTTTCGTTTATTTCTTCTACAATTATTTTCCCTTCGATTTTCATTTTAAATTAATCCGGTAATTATTTTTGTTGTCTTTCTTGGATCATGACGGATAAAGCCCCTGTCGCGAAGGAGGTTGCCAGAAACCAAGATCGGTTCGCCTTTGAGTTTGGAATGGTCCAAGCTAACAAAAACCGAATGTTCGGCTGCATATTTTTTTAATCGCGACGGAGTTGGTTTCTTGGTATTCGCCAAAAAATAATTAATGGTTCCTTTTCCCAAATATTTTTCCATTGTCTCCAAAAAATCATGAGCGGAGAAATCATTAGTTTCTCCGTATTTAGTCATAAGATTACACGCATAAATTACCGTGGCTTTCGTACTGCGCAGAACTTCCGGAACACCCTTTACCAATATGTTCGGTAAAATACTAGTATACAAATCTCCTGGCCCGATCACAATCAAATCCGCTTCTAAAATTGCTCTCTTGGCGCGCGGATTTATTTTTGTCGGAGTTGATAGCCAAACTTTTTTAATTTTGATTCGCCCGTCGTGCGAAGGAGAATCTATATTTGATTCTCCCTTAATTATCTGTCCGTTTTCGAGCTCTGCGCAAAGCCTCGTCTTGCTTAGAGTAACCGGAATAACTTCTCCTTTTACTCTCAAAATCTTTTCTGCTTCTTTAATAGCTTTTTCAAAACTTCCGGTAATCCTTTCGAGGACGGTTAACATTAAATTTCCGAAGCTGTGTCCAATAAGTCCTTTACCCTCAGAAAATCTATAACTAAAAAGGGCGGATAATATTTTATCGTCGGTTTCCGAAAGTGCGATTAAAGAACGACGCACATCTCCCGGAGGAAGAATTCCAAAATCTTCTCTAAGAATTCCAGCTGAACCCCCGTCGTCAGCCATGGTAACGATTGAAGTAATGTTATTAAAATATTCCCTGAGCCCAGTTAGAATCGAGAAAATTCCGGTGCCGCCGCCAATTACGACCACTTTTTTACTACTCAAGTTCATTGCCCTTAGTCTATTAAATTAATAAAAAAAAGACCACCTCTTCAATCCTTTTGGGATTTAGGAGGTGGCCACGATTATCGAGACGGGATGGGGACTGTTTCGACGAGCCCGCCGCCGATGCCAAGCATAAACTGCCGGATGGTAGAATACGCAGGCCTAGCGGATCCATCGATTCCTCGGAAGATTCCGTGTCCGGGAAGTTCTTCCGGGTGCCATGGACGCGTCCCGTCATTATGTCTGTAAAGGAAAAATCTGGAAATATATTCCCTGCGATTCCAGATCCCCTCGTACAGTTCGGCGAGCCGCTCCGCCTGGAGCTCCTCTCCCTGTTTTTCAGAACCAGGAAGATTCGTATTCCAGAGGAAGCCGGACTCCGTCACCCAGATTTCTCTGGGCTCAACGGAGTTCTGAATCGCCGGAAGGAACACGTTGTCAAAGAGATTCATCGCATCCTTCGGGAACATCGCCGCTGACCCGTAGAGGTGAACAGAGACGATGTCGAAGAACTTGCTGAA
>CAZTBQ010000028.1:0-7257 GCA_964612445.1 uncultured Candidatus Saccharibacteria bacterium
GAGGCCCGGGTGAGAATCGAACCCACGTATAAGAGTTTTGCAGACTCTTGCCTTACCACTTGGCTACCGGGCCAGAACTAGTAAATTATATTTTATTCTTGCTCTTCTGCAACCTCGTCCGCAATAACCTCTTCGCCTGCTTCCGCTCCTTTCTTCATTAACTCTTCTCCTCTAATCAGACCGAACTTCAGCCTTGGCATTGGCTTAATATTTATCTTTCGAAGAAGCTTGAACTGCAAAGACTTCTTTTCTTTTTCTAAAAAATCAAAAACTTCTTTACCTTTTTCTTCTGGGATAACACTAACTTTGACCATAGCTTCTTCTAATTTAGAGTCCACTTCAATATCGGCTATGGTCACAAATGCGCCGAATTCAATATCTTTTGTGAATATTTTACTAAGTTCTTCTTGAATTAAATTTTTTACGCGCAGACTTCGAAAGTTCATCCTGTTAGAAAATTTAAATCGACGGTTGTTGCATTTAAAACATAATCTGACGTGCCACTTGTTTTTTTGTTATTAACCATGTTTGCTAAATTTTTTAACGGGATGAACCGAGTACGTGTAATGTGCTTGGTCATAATAGCCTGTATAATGTTTATTTTTCTCTAATAACCAGCTTGTCTCCAACTAAAATTGCCACAGCTGAACCGATGACAATTCCGCACTCATTTCCTTCCGGAACAGAAACTACTTCTTTTTTGCCCATCTGCATGCTGGTTATTCTGCCTTCCCCAATTTTTGCCTCATCTCTCCAAATTTCAAATTGAGCTTTGTGTTTAAAAAGTCCCGTGGAAACTTTTCCGCCGATAAGCTGCTTCTCCAATTTAGACTGATTGAACACGGCCAGAACATTGAGCTCTCCAACCACTATCCCCTCTTCTTTTTTCTTAAATAATAATTCTACGGCTTTTACGAGTTCGTAAATAATTTCCGAGGTAACAATATTTACCTCCTGATTTCCTGCCAAAAACACAGAAGATTTCTCGGCTTTAACTTTGAATCCAATGATTGTCGCACCAGAAGAAATTGCCAACTTCACATCTCCTTCGCTAATTTCTCCAACCGACTCACTTACAATTTTGATTGGTTTACCTAATGGAAGATTTCTAATAATTTCCGAAAGGACTTCAAGAGAACCCGCATCTGATGATTTAAGCAGCAAAACTAAACCTTCTGCTGATTCCTGACCCATAGGAAGATTATCTTTTTTTATAATCAATGATTCTTTCGCATAGAATGCGTGAGCATCTCCTCCGGATAAAAATTCTTCGCCAACCTGAGGCATCTCTTCAAAACCAACGATAATAGCCGGAGATCCGGCGACTGCTTCAGAAATCTGTTTTCCCAAAAAGCTTTCTAAAATTTTAGCTTTTCCTTTGGCAGTATGAGTGGCAATTTCATCGCCGCGTTTCAAAGTTCCGTTTTTTACAATTACCGTAGCTTCCAATCCTCTGCTCTTGGTCATTCGTGTTTCTAAAACATATCCTTCGGCCGGGGCGGAGAGATCCGCTTTAAAGCCTTCTACTTCTGCAGTGAGCAAAATTAAATCTAAAAGCTTATCAACATTCAGTCCGGATTTTGCGGAAATAGTTTCGAAGCTGGTCTGACCGCCTGCTCCCTCCAAATAAACTCCATTCATCATCAAATCGGCTTTTGTTTTCTCGATATCCGCACCCGGTTTGTCAATTTTATTTATCGCAACCACAAACGGAGTCTTGGTTTGTTCCAAAATTTTAATAACTTCTTTAGTTTGCGGCTTAACGCCTTCTTCAGCAGCAACAACTAAAATCGCCAAGTCGGCAATGTTCGCTCCGCGCGAACGCATTTTATAAAAAGCTTCGTGCCCTGGAGTGTCGATGAAAGTAATTTTTTTACCGTTGTGCTCAATCTCGTAGGCACCGACTGCCTGAGTAATTCCACCGGCTTCTTTATCGGCAACTCGAGCTTTTCTGATGTAGTCCAAAAGAGTGGTCTTTCCGTGATCGACGTGACCCATTACAACCACAACTGGCTGTCTTGATTCGCTATTCTGTTGTTTCTCATTTATTTCAGCCATGTCCATTGAAAATACCAGAAAAATAGGCATTAGTCCAGCGATGAGCAGTAACAAAACAGCCCGTTTACGCGGGACTGTCTTGCTGAAAAAACATAGATTTGGTCGTTATTTTGTTTTAGATTTGGAATTTATAATCCAAGGTGCATGCCGCGCATCCCCTTTCCTCCTTTTCCGATTTTGTCATTATCGAAGTTGGATTGCATAAAGCTCAACCTGCTGTCTGCTTGCGCCTGAGTAATCACCCCGGAGCTGACCAGTCCCTGCAGATGGGTCTTCATGTTGGTGAGGCGTTGGTCCTTCATCTTTTGCTGCAACTGCTCAATGGTTATATTGTGCTCGGTCGCAATCTGCTGGATAGTCTTTCCTTGGGCCCAACCGGCCTTAACATCATCTACGCTGATTCCAAGCAAATTTGCTTCATTCTGAAATCTGGCTTGTAGGTTCGTTGCGGCTTCTGCGGAGTTCGCAGAAGAGTTAGCTCCTGCTCCAAACATCCCGCCAAATCCGTCAAAGCCATGAGCCGAGGCGATATTTGCTGAAAGCATCGCCAATCCTACGAGAGGAATCGCTGAGTACGCTACAATTTTAAATTTATTTTTCATTCTTCTGTTTGTTTTTATTTTATTTGCGACTTGAAATACTACTAATGCATTAGTTTAAGATCTTTGTAAGAATTTGTTGTTCTTACATAAGCTACTACATTCTCAAGATAAAATTATTTCAAATTTAGTCACGAATCTCACGAATACCGAAGGCGCTAACGATTCCACTTGAGCTTCTTGGGCCGAAGATTAAAATCTCTCCGCCTATAGACATGTTCGTTCCCGGAAAAATCTTGGTTATATCACTGATTATTACGGAGGAAGTCACGCCGTCGTCGGTTGCAACCAGCAATGTTCCCGTCGAGAAATCTAGAACAACCCCACGTATCAAATCCGGTGGATGAGGCACGCCGAAACCTCTGTAGAATTTTCCTAACGCAGGCATCTCTCCTCCTCTTTCCGGCTTATATGCGCGAAATATTGAGTTATGGAAAGCGAAAGAAGGCAGCAATAGTGTAATCAACGTGGTTATTCCAAAAACTCCAATTAGTGAATAGAGAATTGGTTTCTTATAGACGAAGGAGTGCTTTCTTATTAAAATTTCCAAAACTATTAAAAATGCTGCCGTTACCAAAATCAGCATCCACGGCAAAGACATCGCAAACAAAATAAATCCTTGCGGGCCAAACCCCGGAGCAAGCGCGACTCCGCTCTTGCGCAAACCAAAAAGAATAAAGCTAACCAAAAAAATCAAACAAAGGCTTAGAATAAAAACTCCTAATACCCCAAGGATTGTTCGTAGAAGGAAAAACCAGCGAGATTTCATCTCTACCTTCCCCTCTTTAATCTGGGACAATATTTCTTTATTCAATTGTTCGTTTTTCTCTTCCATTTTATTTAACTACTTTTCTCAATGCCTCTCGCCCTCTTTTAATTCTCACTCCAACTGTCGATGTCGGAATTTTCAGAACATCTGCAATCTCCGCGTAGCTCATCTCTTCGAAATAATACAGCACTAGCGGCTCCTTATATTTCAAATCTATCTCTTTCAGCCCTTTGTCTAACAACTCCCGCATTTCTTTTCTTTCCATTTCCCCGTCCGCAGTCTCTTTGGCTATTGGGTGCGGGAGCAAGACGTCTAGATCAAAATCGAAAAAGTTAATGAATTTCTCAGATTTTCTTTTTTTGATAGCATTGATCAACTCGTTGTGGGCTATTCGATAAATCCAAGGAGAAAATTTTTGGTTAACATCGAAACTTTTAATATTTATATATGTTTTTATAAATACATCCTGTAAAAGATCTTTTGCCTCGTCTCCATAAAAAAGAAATTTATTTATGTATCGGCTAAGCTTCGTTTCGTATCGTCCAACCAATATACCAAAAATTTCGGCGTTTCCGCCTTGAACAAGTTCAGCTATTTTTTCATCGGCCAATTGCTCGGTTTCTTGCATTTGTTTATTTAGCCAAAGTTGGCCGAGAGGTTCTATATATACTACAAATCATGCACCTAGAATATTACACCCCGTAGTAGATCTGGCACAATGAATTTGCCTGTCCACTATAAAACCTATGTTCACTTTTTACCGTGCCCACACTAAGAATATTATAGGTTCGCGCCGATTCTAGGGATAAGTGCCAGATTCACTACAGGGTTACACCCTCTTTTTTTAATAACATCTTTTTGGTCTTTGCCCCGCCCTTACCAGAATATCCGCCAATCGTGCCGTCGGAACGGACAACACGATGACAAGGAATTTTAATTGGAAAAGGATTCGCACCCACGGCGTTCGCCACGGCTCGTACGGCCTTAGGTTTGCCTATTTTTTTGGCGAGATATTTATAGGTTACAACACTCCCTTTCTTGATTTTCAGAAGTTCCGCCCAAACTGATTTTTGAAATTTTGTGCCTTTCAGTTTTTGAATAATTGTCATCTTGCCTATAATCCTAAAACCTTTGATTAATTTAGACAAAAACACGCAAAATCGACCTGTGCATAACTCCCTCTTTTAAACATCTACCCAGGATTCATAGTATAGGTGAGCCCCAGATACAGAAGACAGATCCGTAAGGTGAAAGTTGTGCAATAGCAATATTGGTATAGAGGTCTGGGGCTCACAAAAAAATCACTCCGTTTGGGAGTGATTTTTTTTGTTTGACGCTTCCCTTTAATTCTCTTATGGTTTAACCAGCTAATTTAAACAGTGAAAGGAGGGAGAGTGATTACGATACCGCAGGAGAGATGGGCTTATTTTTCCGGAAGAGTGGACAATGAAACGGTTGGACCCTTAATCGAAGATATCACCAAACTTCACGATAATGAAAACGCTCCTCCAATCTGCCTTCATCTTTCGTCCGGTGGCGGCGACAGTCTGGTTGGATTTTCTTTCTATGAATTTATGGCCAGCATTCTAAAGCCACAACTGGAGACAGTGGCAGTGGGCGAGGTAGGATCTATCGCTGTGCTAATGTATATGGCTGGGAATAAAAGATATATAACCAGAAATTCAACTGTCTACCTTCACGAATTTGCTCTGACTTTCTTAGAAAAGTCTACTTGGAGTCTGACCCTTACGCGGGCAAAGTTGGCAGATATGACGGTAGATCAGAATCATTATGTTTCGATTATCACTGGGCGTTCAGGAGGAAGACTGAATAAGAGAAAGCTTCTGGCATTAATGAGAAATAATGCAACGCTTAACGCCGAGCAGGCAGTTAAATTGGGAATTGCTCATGAAATTTTGGAATAGAAAAACCGCGATAAATTCGCGGTTTTATTTTTGTTTGATGCGGAGGCGGAGGAGTCTCACTGCTCGCCCCGCAATTGCGGGGCTGCGCTTCCAGAACCCTCGGTTCTGAATAATCTCCCCCGCGGAATACGCGGGATTACGCATCTCTACGTCGCTTCGCTCCAAGAGCTGCGAGAACGACACTTCGACCCATCCCTCCGTTCGAATCCTTGCAAATACTAAAATACCCGGACTAACGTCCAGGTATTTTAGTATTTGCGGAGGCGAAAGGCCGCGGAATACGCGGCATTGCTGTTTTCTAAATTCGGATACTCATTAAGAAAACAGGTAAGATTCTTCTCGTCCTTCCGCCTATTTCGCGCAGTAAAAAAAGAAACCCCAAAACGGGTTTCTTTTTTTACTGATGCGGAGGCGGAAGGATTCGAACCTTCGGACCGGTTCCCCGGTCGACTTCTTAGCAGGAAGCCGCTTTCGACCGCTCAGCCACGCCTCCTCCGTAACATGCTAAATAGTAAGCTAAAAACGACAGAACGGCAACACGACTAAAAGACTTCTATTGCGCTTCGCCTGTGCATAGCTGGGTAAGGGATTGGCCGACTAAACGTCTATACTTATATAAGGGTCACAATAAAAAACCAAATTTAAAAATATATGCCGATAGGAATAATAATTGCCTTGTTGATTTTAGGAGGCGGAGGAGGTACGTCGATTGTCGCCCAGAGTTCCCTTCCTGGAGATGCCCTATATCCGATGAAGACCGGATTTAATGAAAAAATTGGCGGAGCACTTCGCCTTACCGCTGCATCCAAAGCCGAGTGGGACTCACAACTTGCAGAGACCAGATTGGATGAAGTTGCGAAACTCGTAGCCGCAAATAGACTGAATGATGAAACCGAAGAAAAACTCCAAGTCGCCTTTAAACTGCATGCTGATTCGGCCGAGAAGAGATTGGAAGAAATCAATAAGAAAGGGAGATCTTCTGTTGCCGCAGCCATCGCTGGAGAATTTGAAGCTGGGCTAAAAACTAGAAGAGAGATACTAGCCAGTCTGAAACTTAATGGTGTCGACAAAATAAAACTTGATGCGGAAATTGAAGATATAAACAAAATCCGAAAAGATGCGGAAAGCAAGGAAAAAGATGATGCTGAAAATACTTCGGAAGGACCCAAAAATTCAGCCGAGGGCAAGATTGGTGCGGCTGCTAATGTAATCGAATCCGTCAAAAAAGGAATTGAGAGAATTGGCAAAAACAGCACCACAACTCAAGCGGAAGCCCAGGTAAAACTTTCTGTTGCTGAAAACCTGCTAGCTCAAGCCAAACAGCAGCTTGCCGCAGGACAATATCGAGCAGCTTTCGACCTAGCGCAACAAGCGCTCGTCTCTGCCCACGAAGCAAAAATAACCGGGGAGATAAAAGTTAATCTGAATCTAGATGATAGCGATTTCAAAGACAAGGATGATGATATGAACGAAGATGATGACAAAAACGAAAGAGAAATAGAATTTGAGGGAGGTCCGAAATTTGAATCGGATGATGATTCAACTTCTACTCAAAATAGGGGTGGAAATGGAAAAACTATTAAAGTTGAGGGTGGAATCAATGTTGAGCTATAAGCTGTCCGAACAAAAACCCGCTCCGCCGACTGGCGGATTGCGGGTTTTTGTTTTAGTGCAATCCGCTTGCTTTGAATGCTTCTACATAAAGTTTGTCTTGTTTCATTATGTGGTCCACTAGCCAGTTTTCCAAAAAATCTATAAGCTCCCAAGCGATCTTTTCTGATACATCACCATTGCTTTTCTCTTTAAATCTTAAAATTTCGGCGCGGATTTCATTGTGCATCTTAATATGCTCCTCTGCCCTCTCATAATTAATTTCTTTAAAGTACTTCTCTTCCGTGGCAAAGTG
>CAZTBQ010000029.1:0-2684 GCA_964612445.1 uncultured Candidatus Saccharibacteria bacterium
TCCGCAGCAATTTCTTCGGCCAATGGATCGCGCCCAAGTTCCTGAATTAGCTGTCTTCTGGTCTGGGCATATTTAGAAATTGTTTCAACCATATGGACCGGAATACGAATGGTACGAGATTGATCAGCCAAAGCACGAGTTACGGCCTGCCTAATCCACCAAGTAGCATAAGTTGAGAACTTAAATCCTTTGCGATAATCAAATTTTTCAACTGCTTTTGAAAGACCAATATTTCCTTCCTGAATTAAATCCAAAATACTCAAGTTAGGAGTTCGGTTCACATATCTTTTAGCAATAGAAACAACCAATCGAAGGTTTGCCTTGATTAAACGCTGTCGTGCCTCTTCATCTCCGGCTTCAGCGCGCTTGGCGATTTCTCGTTCTTCGTCTTTAGTTAAAAGCGGAGTTTTTCCTATTTCCTTCAAATAAAGCTGAACTGCATCCGGAAGATCGGAGGTATCCAAGCCAATATCAACTTTTCCACCGGCATCGGTTGTAACATCAATTAAACCAGTAGTCTCTACGATTTTAATATTCGCTTTTTCTAATCGTTCATAAACTTCTTCCAAAAATTCAACGCTCTGTTCTATATTCGGAAATGTATAGAGAATTTCGTTATCGGTAACAAAACCTCTTGGTCTCCCTTTATTGATTAAATCGGTAAGAGCCTTTTCGTTTATTTTGATTTGCTGCTCTTTCTTTGTTTCTTTGCCAGCATGAGCCGCGACCGGCTTTTCTTTGGGCTTTGCCTGCTTTGCAGGTTTCTGCTTCTTGACTGCCTTTTTTGGTACAACTTTTTTAACCTTTTTGGCTAAAGGTTTTTTGGAGGTCTTTTTTACTGGTTTCTTTGGCTTTTTAGCCGCTTTCTTTTTATTAGGCATTTGTGGCTTTATTTTACTAGGTTTTGATTATTTGTCCATCCCGCACTAAAGCAAATAGTAGATTCTCTTTGTTGGTCAGAACCCTCATATATCAATGTTAGTGTTTATTCACTCTTTATCGCCGCACACAACTAACGTCAAAGAAAAACTCTTTGCTTAGTGCGGGACACGGCTAATTGAATATTTTGACCCATCGGTATTTTCCATATTGGTCTTTGCGAATCTCGCCCCTCAGACCTACAGCTTTTATTAGTCTTTTAATTTCGGCATATTGTCCCGAGTCAAACTCCATATATCCGACGCCTCCAGGATTCAGATGAGACCCAATTCCCTTAATAAACTTTTTGATTGTCGACAATCCGCTTAGACCGGAGAATAAGTATTTGCCGGATTCATACGCTACTACAGATTTAGGCAAGGATTTCTTTCGGGAAGCCGGTATATATGGAGGGTTGGCGAATATTAAATCAAACTTTTCGTTAACCTTGCTGAATATATCCGATTTTATAACTTTTACTTCATTTTTTATTCTGTTTATTTTGATATTTTTCTTAATTTGTTTTAAACAATTACTTTCAGAGTCCGCAAAATATATTTGTGCTTTTTTAAAACTTTTTGCAACCGCAACACCAATACATCCCGAACCGGAAAAAATATCTAAAACTTTGATATCCTTTTTGGCTTTATTTTCTGCAATTGCCAGTTCAACCCAATACTCGGTTTCCACTCTGGGAATCAATGGTTTGAATGACAAATCAATCACGCAGCCGAGAAATTCTGAATTCCCTAAAATATAATCTATCGGCTCGCCCAAACTTAACCTTTTAATATCTTCCAAGTAATTCTTACCTGAAGCACCTCGATGTTTTCGTTTTAAAAGCTCCAATTCCCTGTTTGAAATTCTCATTTGAAAAATTTAACCGCTTCATAAACCGCAATTATTGCTGCGGTCTCGGCACGATAAATTAATTTTCCAAAGCTCACAATTTCGAAATGCGCCACTCTCGCCATAGATATTTCTTTTTCACTCCAACCTCCTTCGGGACCAATAAATACCCCGATTCTTTTCGATTTCGAAGCTATCTTTGGCTTCTCAATTCCAGAAGCATCATAAAATATATTCGCGTCGTTCCCCTTGCTTAACTTGATTGCATTTTTCAATTCCATCGGCTCAACCACATCAGGAACAATTCCTCTTCCGGATTGTTCGCTCGCTTCTTTCATTATTTTTTTGAGGCGTTCTAATTTTAGTCCAGTTTTGACAGTTCTTTCGGTGATAATTGGGATAATGGCAGACACTCCTACCTCTACGGCTTTTTGCACCGCCAACTCAAAGTTCTCATTCTTTAAAACCGCAAGATATAATTCCACCTTGCTCTCGGGATCATTTTTATTCTCGATATTCTCCAAAACTTTAACTTCTAGATAGTCGCCATCGAATCCGGTTATTTCACAGATAGCTTCTTTGCCCGCTCCGCCAGAGCTTGAGCGAGGCGAGGCGTTATCGCCCACTAAGGTTATTTTTTCGCCGGCATGAAGCCTAAGGACATCTCTAACTTGATGCACAAGTTCTTTGTCACCTATCCAAAACTTTTCGTCAGAAATTGGGAATTTCCCGATAAATCTGTGCATTTTATTTTTTGATTGCCTCTAGATACATAAACAAAGGAATCTCTTTGCGGGCGACGTTCTCGGCCTTCGCCCTAGGGCCGTCTTCGCTTTTTCGATTCGATGACCACTCCTCCAATCGATCAACATAAAAATTCTGATTGGCTAATGTCTTAAAAAAATACTGCAACGGTC
>CAZTBQ010000029.1:2784-7183 GCA_964612445.1 uncultured Candidatus Saccharibacteria bacterium
ATGAAGACTTCCTCCTGGCTTTAGGACTCTGGCGCATTCCTTAAAAACCAAATGTGGGTTTTCCATATTCTGTATTGCCAAGACAATAATGATTTTACTAATTGATTTATCATCTAAAAATTCTAGTCTTTCTGCGGAAGAGACAAAAAAGTTTGCGCTTGGGGCGGCCTTCCTGGCTTTTTCAATCAACTCGCGGGCAATATCTACTCCAATGACTTTGGCAGTTTTGGAAAATTCAGCGGAGAAATATCCGTTGCCGCATGCTAAATCCAAAATTTTTTCTCCTTTTTGCAAATTCAATAGGCGCGAAAGATTGGGCAAAATAACCCGTGCCTGATAGGTGTTATCGTCTTTCAATAATTCAGAGTACCAACCGGCAACCTTGCCCCAAGAAGTTTCTCCTTCTTTTTTGTTTCGCGGACTATTCATCTTCTAAAATTGATTTTTTAATTTCTTTAAACTCGTTTTCGGCGTATTTCAATTTTTCTTTAAGAGTTTTGATCAGCTCTGCTCCTTCTTTTAGCTTTTTAAGAGCCTCATCCAAGTCTACATCTTCGCGTGATTCAAACCACTCGGTTATCGTCTCCAAGTTCTTCAATAATTCTTTTGTTTTATTATCTTCGGTTGTTTTTTTAGGCATCTTCTTTTTTGTTTATTTTAGACCATATTGCTCCTTTTGCGAACTGTGTTTTGATTTCTTCTCCAAGCTCGAGCTCATCTGCGGATTTAATAGTTTTGCCTTTACTATTTAGTGAAATACTATAGCCGAGCTTGAGCACGCTTCGTGGATCGTGAGCCGAAAATAAACTTTCGGCGGTTTTCAGCTTAACCTTTACGCTCTCTACTAAATTCTCAAACGCCAGTGCGATATTTTGTCCCAGCCCAGAAAAATCCGGTAAGAAGTTAAGCTCAAAACGATGAAGTAATTCATCCGAAAGTTGTGGAAGCGCCATAGTCAGGCTCTCCCATGACGAATTGACTTTAACGGCCGCCGCGGTTGGCGTAGATACTGCGGTATCCGCAACCAAATTCGCTATCGGAACGTCCCTGTCGTGGCCCACAGCCGCGATTGTAGGGATTTTTGTGGCAAATAGGGCTCTTGCTACCTTTTCATTATTAAAAGCCTGTAAATCCTCTAAACTGCCGCCGCCGCGCATTAAAACTAATACATCATAATCTTCAATGTGTTCATTAAAATATTTTAGAGCGGCAAGGATTTCCGGAACTGCCCTCGCTCCTTCGACGCGTGAATCCATAAGCGAAAGATTGAGACCAAGAGGCTTTAGATTTTTTCGAAAATCATCAATGACCGCGCCGGACCGCGAAGTGATTACCGCAATTCTATTTATAAACTCCGGCAACTCCCTTTTCCTTTCAAACAACCCTTCTTCTTCAAGCTTCTTCTTTAGTTCTTCGTATGCCTTCTTCAGTTCGCCTTCGCCAGCTAAGGCAACGCTTTTAACCTTCATAGTTAAATCTCCGCGACGTTTATAAATTTCTGCGTACCCGCTAATAACAACTTTTGAGCCGTCTTCAAATTCAACTCCTAAGGAGCGATAAAGATATGGAGAAAGATAACAACGAAGCAAGCTCTCTTCGGAATCTTTTACAGAAAAGAAAACTCCAGCCGGATGAAGTTTAAATCCGGTAACCTCTCCGGTAATCAAAAATTCTTCTTCGCCAACCTGGGAATTAATTATATCCAGAAACTCACTTACGCTTAATGGTTCCTTTTCCATTTTTTTGTTTTACTTTTGCTTCTTTTTCTTTCGCCTTCTTCTTGGAATCCGACTTATTTATCCGCTTCATAAGCTCGCGAACTTCATCCCTTAGTATTGCTGCCAGTTCAAAATCCAAGTCTTTTGCAGCCTGTTTCATTTCCTTCTCTTTTTCGGCAATCAGTGACAATAAAGCTGTTTTTGATTTCGGTAGTGGCTGAGATTCAAGATTAAGTATTTCCTCGATTGGAAGTATGTCGTGAATCGTTTTAATAATCGTCTTTGGAGTTATATTGTGAACTTTATTGTATTCAATCTGGATTGCTCGGCGCCTATCGGTTTCCTTTATTGCTCGCTCGAGAGACCCGGTAACATTGTCTGCATACATTATAACTTCTCCCAAAACGTTTCTTGCTGCGCGCCCGATTGTTTGAATAAGAGATGTTTCACTTCTTAAAAATCCTTCTTTGTCCGCGTCGAGGATCGCAACCAGCGTCACCTCCGGAAGATCCAAGCCTTCACGCAATAAGTTTACTCCCACTAGCACATCAAATTTTCCTTTTCTTAAGTCGGTCAAGATTCTAATTCGATCCATCGTCTTCACATCGCTGTGCAGATAGTTAACTTTAATCTTTTTGTCGCCCAGATATTCACTCAAATCTTCCGCCATCTTTTTAGTTAGCGTTGTAACCAGCGTTCTTTCTTTTTTAGCTGCTCGCTCTTCAATCCGTGGAATTAAATCCTGAATCTGTCCTCTTGCCGGTAAAATGGTTATTTTTGGATCAACAAGCCCTGTTGGACGAATAATCTGTTCAACAATCTGTCCATTGGCTTCCGCCAATTTACGTTCTAGGGGCCCAGGAGTTGCCGAAGTATAAATAATTTGATTAACTCTCTCGCTAAATTCATTTCCTTTCAACGGACGATTGTCTGCCGCCGACGGCAGTCTAAAACCGTAATCGATTAACGTTCTTTTTCGAGAGGAATCACCCTCGTACATTCCTTGAATTTGGGGCAAGGCAACGTGAGATTCGTCAATAACTGTCAAAAAGTTTTCCGGAAAATAATCCAAAAGGGTTGCCGGCGGAGAACCAGGCCGTCTGCCGGAGAGATGACGCGAATAGTTTTCGATACCGTGGCAATAACCAACTTCACGGATCATAGCCAAATCGAATTTAGTTCTTCGCTCCAATCTTTCCGCCTCCAGGAGCTTCCCTTCTTTTTCGAATTTTGCGAGCTGTTCTTTGAGCTCTTTTTGAATTGCCAAAATTGCTCGCGCCCTTTCGCTCGGCGGAGTGATAAAGTGTTTTGCCGGGGCAATATAAACTTTTGGGAGCTCCGGAGTTACGCCTGGTCGAAATCCTTCAACCGGATTAATTACATAAATCTTGTCTATCTTTCCTTCTTTAACTTCCAGGTTATAAATTAAATCGCTATCTGCTGGCATTATTTCCCAATTCTCACCTCGAAGTCTGAAGGTGGCCCTAGTTAAATCGCTAGTGGTTCGATTGAACTGCAAAGTCACTAATTTTTTTACCAAATCTTTGCGCTCTATTTTATCACCAACTTTAAACTGCATTATGTTTTTGGCGTATTCCTCCGGAGCTCCAAGACCATAAATACAAGAAACCGAGGCGACAATAATTACATCTCGCCTAGTTAAAAGTGAAACTGTAGCGGCGTGACGAAGCTTATCAATCTCTTCGTTAATCATCGCCTCTTTTTCAATATAAGTATCGCTCATTGGCATATATGCTTCGGGCTGATAGTAATCGTAATATGAGACAAAATAATGAACCGCGTTCTGCGGGAAAAGTTCTCTAAACTCATTGCACAACTGAGCTGCCAAAGTTTTATTGTGCGCGATTACTAATGTTGGCCTATCAACTTTTTCGATGACATTAGCGATAGTAAAAGTTTTACCGGATCCGGTTACACCCAAAAGAACCTGATGTTGCAGGTTTTTGTTTAACCCGTTGACCAACGCTTCAATTGCCTTGGGTTGATCTCCGGCCGGCTTATTTTTTGAAATTAACTTAAATTTATCCATGTTTTCGTTGGCTTAGATAAACACCTACTCGAATATCCTTGCTCGGCTAAATCTTCGGGAGTTTATCCTTCGGAATATGTATAAAGGTTGTGAGAAGCAAAAGCAACACAAAGATGGTTAAGCTCATAATCGGCATGGTTACATAGCCGAACTCCAGGAAGTATCGCTGGGAACAGGAAATTCCGCCCAGCAAACTGCAAAGCAATCCCGAGGCTCCCCAGCCATATTGTAGATAGGCATGATAGCCGGCGAACATGATTCCAAGAACCGAAAGTATCGCGCTTAATCTTACTGCTTTGTGGCTCTCATAATATAAAGCAAAGCCGATAATTACTATCTGTGGGAACATGAGAACTCTCTGTATCCAGCACAAACTACAAGGTGGTAAATTTGCTATTTCCGAATAGAAGAAAGAGCCGATTGTCGCAACTATTATTGAAACCAACCCAACAAGAAGAGCGTTGCGTTTCAGATGATCGTAGGCGGCATGCAAACTCTTCCCTTTTTTCTGCGCGCGTTTATCGAAAAAAATTACAACAATTAAAATTGCCAAGCCAAAGTTCGCAACCAGAGTTCCGAATGAAAGTATATATGTAACTGTGTTAGCTAATGGAGACATTTATTGCTCGGT
>CAZTBQ010000030.1:0-7015 GCA_964612445.1 uncultured Candidatus Saccharibacteria bacterium
CTAAATTCTATTTTCTAGTTTCTATGTTCTGTCTTTATTACCTAAACACAAAGAACTTTCGCTTACCAACCCTAATTTTATCTCCCGCCACAGGCACGTAATCCAAACCTAAAATATTATCGTCCACCAAGCTCCTCGCTGATTTCTCACTAAACAACCTACGAATCTCTCCCTTGCTCTCAAATTGCCCTGTTTCAAAAAGCATCTCCAAAACGGATACGCCATCTTTAATTTTAATTTCAAGGCAATCCTCGTCCGAAATTATCTCTTTAGAAAACTTCCTCTCAAATTTTTCCCTCTCCTCTAATCCCTTTTTAAGGTCGCCAAACTCCAAAGAAGCAATAAATGTCGCGAGCTGCTTCTTAGCCTCCATCGGCTCGGCGGCAATGAATTCCTTAAGCTCTTCGATTTCTTTCTCGTTCACGTCCGCAAAGCTTACGAAATATGACAAAATTAGCTTATCCGGAATGCTCATAATTTTCCCGAACTTCTCTTCCGGAGACGCCGTTACCGCAATATAGTTATCAAAACTCTTACTCATTTTTCTCCCGTCACCGGAAGTCCCTTCCAAAATTGGCACCGTAAACGCCACCTCTTCCTTTAACCCATACATAGGCATAATCTGCCTAGCCTGCTGAAAATTCAAAAGCTGGTCTACTCCACCAACTTCTACATCGGTTTTTAACTCTACGGAATCAATCGCCATAAGTATTCCGTAACAAGCTTCGGACAAGCTAACGCCCTGCCCGTTTTTTATTCTGCTTCTAAAGTCGTCGCGCTGTAATGCATCGGATAAATTAATTCTTTCCAAAATCCCAAAAAAATCATTCAGCTTAACCTTCTCAAGCCAATCGCCATTATGATGGACCTTCAATTTTCTCGTCTTAATATATCTATCAATCTGTGAAATATAAGTTTTTTGATTATCTTTAATATCGCCAACAGTCAAAGATTTCCTGGAAGTAGTCCTTCCGGAAGGATCACCAACTCTTGCGGTAAAATCTCCGATTATCAAATGAACTTTATGCCCGGCACGCAAAAACTGCCGCAAAACAATAATCGGCACCAAATGCCCCAAATGAATATCTTTTCCGGTTGGATCTATTCCTAATTTAATATTTAATTTTCTGCCGGACAAAAGAACTTCTCTTAAGGAATCCTTGGATAAAACTTGTTCCGCTTTTGGCATTAAATAACCCAAAAAATCCTCGGGCGATATCTTATCCCAGGATTCTTTACTCCTTTCTATGTATCTCTCATCAAATCTTTTCATGAAAATAAATAAAGCTGTCTTCGAATTATATCAGAACTACAAGTGGTAAACCACATCTTTCCTCTCAACCACAACTTCCCAACCCTTTCGTTTCGCGTGAGCATACAGCTTACTATTTGGATTAAAACAAATTGGTCGATCCACCATTCCCAAAAGTGGAATGTCGCTTTCCGAATCTCCGACACCGACCGAACCTTTCAAACTTAATCCTTCGGTTTTTACTGCCCACTCCACAACTTTAGACTTATCGTTAACCAAATCTAAAAACAAAACTTTATTTTCAAATCTGCCTTCGTCGGTTATTTTATAAATTCTTCCGTAAACCTTATTGAATCCCAAACTGTGCGCGAATACCTCAACAATCTCTTTTGGAGAATTTGAAATCGCCACCAAATAATATTTTTTCTTTTTTAACTCTTTAATTAAATCTCTCGTATATCTGTAAACTCTATTCTTGTGGAATGAAACCACCTGCTCCGCAACTTTCTCAAATTCCGAATATTTAACTCCGGCAATATATTTGTTGTAGGCGCGAATCACCGCCCAAATATATTTATCATAAGTATCTTTCCTATCCAACCATCGCTTGAATGATCCGGCATAAATTTGTTTAGCTTCTTCTGGGAAAATTCCCTCTTGAATCAAGCTTTCGGTAAGCTCAATCAAAAGACTCGAACGAAAAATTGTTCCGTCAATATCGAAAAAGGCAACCTTAGCTTTGTTCTTATTATCCTTCATCGTATAGCCTAACTTCCTAATTATAACATAAATGCCCCCTTCGCCATCCGCCATTCGCCTCCGCCGGTTGGCGGATGGCGAAGGCGGAGGCGAATTACGGGGGCAAAACCATGACTAAATCTTCCCATAAATCTCTTCCGAAATGTACCCTCTTCCCTTGCACTTATCACAAGACTCAGACTGCGGCGAAACAATAGCATGACAATTATAGCAGACAAACATACCAAAATTCTTGATAAACTTATCGAATCCGCAACCAGGACATCTCCGCGGAGAGTCTACGATTATGCCCTCTCTCCTGCATTTGTCGCATGGATGGTGAATCACCCTGAAAAACTCTCCCATAGCGCACCTCCATTTCTAAGCTGCTACCAACAATATCCGACAAAATCTATCCGCTGTCAATTACGTTAAGTTCCCGAACTAAGCAACGAATAGAACATAGCAATCGACGATGAAAGCATAATAACAAATGTCAGCCAAACAAAAGTATTGGATAAACCGGAACTCTTGTGCTCACCCATAATTTTTTTACTGTTCGCAACGCGCGCAATTATGAAAATTAACGGAACCGCCACTACTCCATTTAAAACCGCGGCGAACACTAAAGCTTTAATTGGATCTATCCCAATAAAATTAATAGAGAAACCAATTAATGTGGCTATGGTTATTATCCCATAAAATCCATGTGCTTTTTTAAGTTTTAAATTCAATCCCTCTTTCCAATTCAACGCTTCCGAAAGCGCATAAGATGCCGAACCGGATAAAACCGGAACCGCCAGAAGTCCCAAGCCGACAATTCCAATCGCAAAAATCAGTTTTGCTAAATATCCTGCATTCGGAAAAGTCTGCACAAGCGGTTCCAAGGCTCGAGCAGCATCTGCCGCGTTTTCTACATTATGTATCCCGGCAGAATACAAAACCGTTCCGGCAACCACGATAATCGCCCAAGTTGCCGCCTGAGTTGAAAGCATCCCGACAAGATTATCCAAGCGCATATTATGTAAAAACTTTTTCGTAAGTGTTGGCGGCGCATCTTTATGAATCATGTGCCTTTCCTTCTCTTCTTCCACCTCCTCGCTCGCCTCCCAAAAAAACATGTAAGGAGAAATAGTTGTCCCCAAAACTCCGGTAATAATGAAAAAGAATGAAAATGAAAACTCAAAATTAGGCACAAACGTTGCCTTTATAACCTCCGCCCAAGGATGACTTATTAAAATTAAAGTTAGTGGATATGCCAAAAGTGACAACGCCAACCATTTTAAGATTTTTGCGTAATTCTTATAGGAAACAAAAATTTCCAAAACCAGAATAATTACCGTAAACATTATCGCCAAAAGTGGAAATCCTATAGGCAAAACTAAATTGGCGGCCTCCGCCATCGCGCCAATATCCGCTCCAATATTTATTGTGTTCGCGAAGACCACCAAAAAAACCGTGAAGTATAATAACTTTTTACTATAATTTTCTTTAATTACCTTAGCGATTCCTTTTCCGGTTGCCGCGCCGATTCTCGCGCATGCTTCCTGAATAGAAACCAAAAATGGCAAAATAAAAACCGTAGTCCAAAGTTGACCGTATCCAAATTGGGCTCCGGTTTGCGTATAAGTAGCGATTCCAGATGGATCGTCATCCGCCGCCCCAGTAACAACTCCCGGACCTAATTTTTTAAAAAATCTTTTTATTCCTCTGAACATAATTTTCTAATAAGAAAATTATAACATAGTCACAACCTATAACTAACAACTAATAACGTCTGTCATTCCCGCAAAGGCAGGAGTCAAGAATAATTTCTAAATATGTCGTAATAAATTATCAGTAATAATTTTTCATTGGCACTATTAGTATCATTCGCACGCATTCGTATATTGGTATTACGTTATTGGTTATAAGTTTCTTCAATAAAAAAACTCCCGCTCCGCCTGCTGGCGGACACGGGAGAAAGCTAAAAACTATTACTCTTCGTCGTCGAACTCGAAGATGCAAACCTCGTAGTCGCTGAGCCCGAGAAGCATGGCGAGGGCACCGACGGTGGCGAGCGAAGGTCCGTTCCGATGAGGCTTCACCTCCCCGGGGCTCTGGATCGCAGCAACCAAAATGCAGTCGGAACCCAGGGGCGGGAACTCGTTGGCATCCTCCTCACTCTTCGGCGGAAGCGGATGCGACGAATGCGTCGCCAGCAGTTCCTCAACCGCTTCGGCGAGCTCCGGATCGGTCACCTTCTTGAGCTCCTCACACAGGATGCAGAGCTCCTCCGGGTTGAGATCCCCGCTCGGGATGTTCTCGATCGGAACGTACTTGGACTTAGGGGTCTCGACCACGGGGTCGAAACTCCCTTCGGCCTTCTGGTCGAAAAAGTCGGTTGACCTGGGACGCTTCTTACTCATACAGATCCTCCTTCAAAGAACTTCTGCTAATTAAAAACTTATTTTAACTATATGTCAATAATCCGGACAATCTATAAATTGTCCGGATTAATTCTGAAATCTTATAAATTCTTAACTCTTAATCTTAAAATATTTACTAACTCCAACCGAAGGTTGTGTAGTCATCGGCTCTCCAACTCGTCGCTCGGCATAATTTACCAAAATAACTCCGTTGCTCACCGAAATATTCTGCGGAGCAATTCTATCACCCAAGTAGATACTGTTTGTCCCTAAAACTTTTCTCGAATTCGGGTCTGTTAATCCAACGGCAACATAATAGAAAACTCCACTGCCACCACCATCTTGAGAGATGAGCATAGCGTAGTCATCAATTCCGTCACCATCCAAATCACCTTTTTGCGGAGCGCCGAAAACCCTAGTAACCGACTTGGTTGCCGATCCAGGAGCAGCAACTTCTTCCGCCATTCCGTTTTTTAAAGTAATCTGCTTGCCGTCAATGGAATAGGTCGCATTCAAAGGATCCATGCTTATCATTGTAATCGTCCTATTCGCAAGCCTCGGAGAAATATCTCCAATCGATAGAACATAATTTTTTAAAATGGATAGCTCAATTATCTGCCACCAAGAAAAAACTATAACCAACATCAAAAGCCCGACCACGATCGTATCTTTACTTTTTTTATTTAAATTTAATTTCATTTTTTATTATTTACCCTGAGTTTCATCGAAGGGTTTATCCTGTTTACCTTGAGCTCCGTCGAAAGAAGTTTCATCGAAGGGTTTAATCCTCTCGACTAACTGCATAATTTCTCTTGAGTGTCTTTGAATAATGGTTGGGTCTCTAAAACTTTTTGCAAACTCCGCCAGCTTTTTCATCGCCTCGAGTATCGACTCCTTGGTTGGATGTTTAAAATCTCCTCCGGAATCCTCAAATGCTTTTTTAACGGTGTTGCGACAATACTCGCGATTGATTGTCTCATCAACTTTTTCCGCACCCAAATCAACATCTTGGCAATGCGCGACATAAAAGCACAACGACATTGCGTCACGCACCATAAGCGGCGTAACTGGCTCGTTACTGTCTAAATCAACCCCGTACATAGAACTGGTCATTTGCTTAATTATATGCCTTATTATCGAACCGCAACAGCAAACATGTTGAAAAATACCCCATTCGTACCAACGAATGGGGCCTAACGTAAATCGGACAACCTTCTATCACTATCCTCTCTTGCGGCTTTGCCAATCTCATAACCCAAGGAATAATAAGAGTCATTTGGATAAAGACAAAAACTTCCTTTAAACCCGTGGCTCCAGCCTCGATGCCATTTAGGCAATCCGGACGAATCTTTATGCGGAACCGGACACCGCTTATCGTGATTAGGATCTTCACAACCGCAATAGTGACACCGGCTCACACGAGCACCTCCTCTGTGCTGTACTAATTAAATTTTATGCCGAATAAAAAAACTATCAACTGCTTTGGTTGATAGTTTTTATTTATTATTTGCCTGCCCTGAGCTTGTCGAAGGGTCATGCCGGACCCGCTCCGGCATCCAGTCTTTATCATTCATTCTTTCTATTCTAAATTCTATTTTCTGAGTTCTTAAAAGTTATAAGTTATCGGTTATTAGTCATCAGTTTCTCTCTTACCTCGCCACTCTAATATTGCTAGCCTTAATAGCTCCTTCTCCGGTTAAAACTCCATAAACCGTGACTCCTTCATCAACTTTCAAATCCTTAATTCCAATCTCTCCCTTTGAAGTTTCGATTATTGTGAAACTCCCGGAAACCACATCAACATTTTTTCCGGAATTGTCAGAAATGGTTAATTCTCCGGATCGAACTTCAACAATATTGCCGAAAACTCTTACTGGAGAATTTTGGCTTACAGTATCCAAGCTTCCATAGTCAACCATCATTCGACTCCCAACCCTATCTCCAAACAATCTTTCTGCTTTATATGTCCATTCACCCATCATTCCACGCCCGCTCATCATTCCCGGGCCATAAATAAAATCTCCGTCATCAACATATCCAAGAACCCCAGCACCACCAACTGCTGCGCCAAGCGCAAAAACAATACCCAAAATTATCAACATTAAAATCGCTCTAAAAATCACCGAAAATATTCTCCATCCCCAACCTCGGCACGGCCTAGCCATGCAAACTCCATTTGGACAGTGACCACAATTTGCACCACCGCAATTCATGTGCGCACATCTCTCACACGAAATATCCTTTTTAACTTCTTCCACTGCTTCTGCCTCTTTTACTTTTTTCATTTTTGTTGTTTACCCCGCTTGCCTCGAACTCCATTGAAAGGAGTATTTTCGCAGGGCCATATTATTTTTTTAAATTACTATTTTTTTCTTTTGTCATGCCGGACTCGCTCCGGCATCCAGTCTTTGTTTTTTGCATCTCGGACTACAGGTTACAAGCTACATGTTACATGCTACACGTCCTTAACCACCACAATCGTACATTTTGTTAAAAGCGCTGCCACCGCTCCGACCGCCGCAAGCGCAGGCGCAATCAAAACTCCCACCGCCCCCAAAGTAAGCGGGACCTCAATAATATCTTTTCCTTCCTCGTTACGAATAATTATCTTCCGGGC
>CAZTBQ010000031.1:0-6957 GCA_964612445.1 uncultured Candidatus Saccharibacteria bacterium
AATTATTCTGGAGTCCCATATGACCCGCCGAAGTTGCAATGCTATGGACGCTCTGCAGGTTTGCCAGCTGGACCGTTTAGCGGAGGTGGTTTGGGCTCGGCGAAATTTAAGGTTAAAGATAATACGGGGAATACTCTAATAGAAAATTGACATGGCATACATATTCCTGGATGAATCTGGAGATTTGGGGTTTAACTTCGAAAAGAAAAAGACTTCTAAATATTTCATAATAACTTTTCTTTTCGCGCGCGATAAAAAAGTTTTAGAAAACTTAATAAAGAAAATTTTTAAGGGGTTCTCCAAAACCGAACTCCGCTCTCATAGCGGGTCTCTTCATGCCTTCAAGGAGCAACCCAAAACAAGACAGAAATTATTGTCTATGTTTTCGGAAAAAATGGCAGGTGATGTAATAGTAATTGTTTTAAACAAAAAGAAAGTCTACACAAACCTAAGAGATGAAAAACAAATATTATATAATTATGTGACGAACATTTTGCTTGACCGTGTGTTTACAAAAAAATTGATACCACTAAACGAAAAAATTAGAGTAATTGCGTCGAGAAGAGAGACAAATAAGTTTTTGAATGCAAATTTCAAAAATTACATAACAAGCAAAACTAAAGACAAGCACAAGTTGCAGATTGAGATTGAAATAAAATCTCCATCATCCGAAAAGGCGCTCCAACTTGTCGACATAATTTCCTGGTCAATTTTCAGAAAATATGAATGTGGGGATGAAAATTACTACCGGATATTCTCACGAAATATTATCGAAGAAAACCCGCTGTATAAATAACGCAAAACCCCAGACGCTATATAGAGGAACCATACGGAGCCTCACGCCTGGGGAATTATTTGCTTAACCATATAATACCACATTATATAAAGTTATGTCAAAGTTATGCACAGGCTAAGCGTTACTACAAAATTTACAAAGAACAGTATTGATGTGATATAATTGCCGCATGAGTGCAAAAAAAGTTAAAGAAGAGAAGAAAGAAAAGCCTTCGAAAGATAAGATGGATGCCTTAATTGAATCCCTCCAGGATCGCTTTGGAGAAGGATCAATTATGAAGCTGGGAGATATTCATAAAACCAACGTCGCAGCTGTTCCAACGGGCTCGTTTTCGCTTGATTTGGCCCTAGGAGTGGGCGGACTTCCTCGAGGAAGGATAGTGGAGATATTCGGCCCTGAATCCAGCGGAAAAACGACATTAGCCCTCAATGTGGCGGCACAGGCGCAGAAGCTTGGAGGCAAAGTTGCCTATATTGATGCAGAACATGCGCTCGATCCGGACTATGCCACAAAGCTTGGCGTAAAGATCAATGAACTTTTGATTTCTCAACCAGATTCCGGAGAAGAAGCCTTGAACATTTTGGAAACATTGGTTCGCTCGGAGATGATTTCTGTAGTTGTCGTAGACTCGGTTGCGGCTTTAACTCCGCGCGCAGAAATCGAAGGAGAAATGGGACAGCAGTTTATTGGACTGCAGGCCAGAATGATGTCCCAAGCACTCCGCAAGCTTACAGCAATTGCTGACAAGACAAAGACTTTAATTATTTTCATTAACCAAATCAGAATGCAGGTTGGAGTGTTCTTTGGAAATCCGGAAACAACTCCAGGAGGAAAAGCTTTGAAATTTTTCGCTTCGGTCCGAATTGATGTTCGCCGAACCGCGCAAGTTAAAAAAGGCGAAGAGGTTGTTGGCAGTCGCGTGAAAGCCAAGGTGGTTAAAAATAAAGTTGCGGCGCCGTTTAGAACTGCGGAATTCGATATTATGTACGGAACCGGAATTTCTTACGAAGGCGATGTGCTAACTGCCGGAATAAACCGAGGAATTGTCAGCAAGTCCGGAAACACATATTCATTCGAAGGTGAAAAGCTTGGAGTTGGAATTGAAGCTGCTAAGGCAAAACTTAAAGAAGATAATGGAATTTTGGAATTGATTAAAAATAAGGTCATCGAAAAGGTTGATGAAGTTGGAATAATTGCCGAAGCAGAACCAGAGTAATTACTAATAACTGATAACTAATTACTCGTAAATACTTGGAATCAGATATTAAAAACCATGATAGAGCTAGGAAAGTATAAACACTATAAAGGCAACGAATACGAGGTGATCGGCGTCGCCAAACACAGTGAATCCATGGAGGAGCTAGTCGTTTACCGCGCGCTCTATGGCGAGGAGCAATTATGGGTTAGGCCTCTTGGAATGTTTGAAGAGGAGGTTGAGGTGGATGGTCAGAAAGTTCCCCGCTTTAAATATATTGGATAGATTATTATAAAAAATCGCCCCGTTTATGTGGGCGATTTTTTTACGTTAAATTTTACAGCTTCGAGAAAGCCGTCCTCATTCCCTCTTCGGAAGTTCCGAATACAAGATATTTATTATTAAACCATCCGTAATAGAATTTTTCTCCGCTACCAAACTGCAACATTCGAACCGGTTGCCCGCTGATTTGCGCATCTGCGAAACTCGGCCCCGGGTTAATTGGAGAGGAGAGGAAAATTTTTGCGATTTGGCTTGGGCTAGATTCTATTTGCAATAATTGAGAACGAAGCAAAACGATTGTTGCGTCTGGCTTTAGCTCAAGAACATAGCCCGGGAATGTCCCGAGTGAATCTTTGTGGACATAGGAAGTAAAGTCTTCTTTAAAATTATCCGTGAAAAATGCTTCCGGCAAAAATGCCCAGCTGTAAATATTAATAAATTCTTTCCAGGATATCGCTTTCCCGTCTTTATTAAAAGATAGCTCGGCGAAAGATGCCGAAATTGGAGCGGTTTGTTGGGTGATTAACCCGGAAATATTTTCGGTGGTTAAGCCAGTGGAAATGGCTATATTTGTTATCCCTCCGGAAGCAGATTTAAAGAATGAAGAATGCGTAATTCCTGTTGTTTGAGTGGGCTTAACTTGTGGAGTCGAAGTTGCCTGAGTTTGCGTGTTTTTTCCAGGAGTGACGGTTGGTGCCGGAGTTTCTTTATTGAATAATAATTTCGGCAAGAAAAATCCAACCACAAATAAAATCACAACTCCGACAACTGAAAGAATTATATAAATTATTTTTTTGCTGCCGGTTGAAGCTCGTGGAGCTGCTGGCGCCTGAATCTGATCCGCCGGATTTAAATTGACGGTTGGAATTTGGCGCACGGTTACCTGCGGGATTCCCCCGCTCATGCCCATACTTTGCAAATCAGAACTCATTGTTCTGATTTTTATGTCGGTCATCGGCGCCGGCAAGGAAGATTGATTTTCTTTGTTTCCATCCATTGCCTATATTTTAACTCGAGATCAAATTATTTCATAGGTTGTCGATATTTTAATTCTGCGGAGAGCAACTCGACTATCCGACCTTGCGGGGTCGTATCGATTTTTTCCTGCGAAAAATCTTACTGCCTTCAAAACCTTTTACCCCTCCGGGGACCAAGCTAAAAGGTTTCTCAGACACCCCGTAAAGTCGAATAGCCTCGCTGGCGTGCACGAGATGGAGGGTCAAGCTAAAAGGTTTTGGGCACTTAGCTGAAGTATTAACTATCTTGATTATTCCTTCTTAGCTCCTTCTTCGCATGAAGCTACGAAGGACCAGGCACAGTGGAATATTCCACTGTGCCTGGTATAATTTTGGCAAATGATTTTCTTTCTCTATGGAAAAGATAGCTTTAGGAGGGGCAGGAGGAAAAAAGAAATTTTTGGGGAGATTTTGAGGAAATATCCCAAAATTAACTACTCCTTTTTTAGTGGCGAGAATGAAGACTCAATCCAAAAGATTAAGGAGTTTTTGTCGGCACAGGGATTATTTTTTGAGAAGAGGGTTGCGGTCTTAGAGGAGGCTGATAATCTAGATGGCAAAAAATTAACCAAAGAAATAATCGGATTTGCCGACAACAAAGACACGGCGCTGGTTATTGTTTATGACGGTAAGCCAACTAAAGATTTTTCGGCGCTTTTAAAAGCCCCGGTTAAAACCGAAGAATTTAATGAGCTGTCCCCTGCGGAACTATCTAAATATATTTCCTCTTTGGCGAAAGAATTAAGGCTTAAAATTGAGCCGCTCGCAATTGCAAAATTAATTAAATCTTATGGAACCAATCTCTGGGGAATTTTTACTGAACTGCAAAAAATTGGCGGTTCTACAGATATCGTTAAGGCTCAAAATATTGAAGCTTTAGGGTTTGAAAATGTTTCTGAATATTGGCCAACTCTAAATGCCCTACGGTCACCGAACCTTGGCGCGCGCCTATTCGCGCTAGAAACTTTATTCCTCCAAGGAGAGCCAGCGGTAAAAACTTTTAGCATTTTGGCGGGCAGCCGAGGAAGCGATCCGAAAACCTTTGCAGAATATGATTTATTAATAAAATCCGGAAAGTTGGATTTTGATGAAGCAATAATCAACTTGATTTTATAAATTAAAATCCCCGCGCTTGCGGGGATTTTAGTCTTAGGCTTTCTTGAATTTTTTGGCGATACGAGATTTTAATCGGCTCGCTTTATTCTTCTTAATTGCTCCTGTCTTAGCTGCTTTATCTAAAGCTTTATAAACTGTTGCTAACTTCTTTTCGGCGTCGGCGGAATTTTTGGAAGAGAGCAAAGCTTTAATGTCTTTAATCTCCTTCTTGTAAACCTCCTTTCGGACAGTGTTGCGCTTCTTTCGAGTCGCAGTCTGCCTTAACGCTTTTTTGGCTGATTTAGTGATTGGCATTTCTTTTGTTTACGAATATTAACACAAATCCGTATCTTTGCAAGGTTGCTCGCAAACGTAATTTCCGGAGGTCGCTGTCTAGCTCCTCCAGCGGGAGCTAGCGCTGCCGCTCGTTCATTTTGTCCCCGCCGACGGCGGGGAACCAAGCCAAAATGAACTGCGCGACACCTCCGGAAATTAGTTTGCTCGCTGGTGAGAGAAAATTATTTGCCGTACTTGGAAAGGATGTCGAGAGTTCCTTTGTCGTCTGGCCAGATTGAAAGAATTGTTGACCCCACCTCTTTAGCCTCGGCCACTTTGCCGCCAGCGTTATAGATAGAGAGAAGTCCGAACAATACTGGGTAGACTTTTGGCGCTATCTCGCGAGACTGAACGTAATATTTTACCGCCATGTCATAGTCGGATTGATTCTTATACGCAGCCCACATATTTAGATACATCTGTCCGCCCATCATTAAGTGTCGAACGTTATTCTTTTGGAGATATGGCTCCATGAAGGTCAAAAGCTCTCGGGAAACATTTTCCGGAATATCTTTATTCCCTACGAGGCTGCGAATGTTGCCGCCGAGGAATTTAGCAGTCTCTTCATCTCCAACGTAAGATGGGTAGTCTAGCGCCCTCCTAAAATTCTCCTCCAACTCACCCACTGTTGTTGGCTGAGATTGAGTTGCTAGAATAAAATTCTGCGCGCGAGCAAGTGGCTGAATAGCCCCGAGAAAGATTGAGGCTGCCGAAAGAATAATTAATATTGCCGAGACTGAAATAATTAGTGATTCGTTTCTCATTTTTACTTTTTATTTGCTGATTTTTCGACTCCGGAAAATAGATATGTGCTGAACGCCAACACCAAGAAAACATTAAGATAGGTAGTGGAAACATCAAAGAGAACCAATCCTTGAACCAGATAAGCGACGACAACCATTAATAGCAACGCCTGAAGGATTTTCGGCTCACGATATAGGTGTGTATGTGTGTCATCCTTTTCATCCCTCCTTCTCAAAATTTCTCTGAAGAACATAAAAAATAGGGTGATGAAGATTGACGCAAACGCGAGGAAGCCAACAATGCCGGTTTCAGCGAGGTAGTCGAAAATTAAGCTATGAGCCCTATCAAACCAGGCGCCGAAACCTTCGGCTGGCTTGTAATACGCAGGATTGAAATGAGTATCAAAAACATAAATGAAGTTCTCGGGCCCGTAGCCAAAAATTGGCCTCTCCTTGAATCCGTCCCACGCCATCTTCCAGATTATAGTTCTATCGGAAAAAGTTTTAGTGGTTACAGAGACATCCAAAAGTCTGCTGAATGATTGTCGCTTAATAACTTCTGAATTTTTGAAGGCGAATAATAATCCAACCGAGAGGGCGAGAACTGCTATCGTGCCAAATGCATATTTTCTCCATTCTTTTTTGGATAAGGCGAGATAAAGCAGGGCGACGAATAAGCCCGCGAGTAGTCCCAAAAACGCTCCTCTTGTCGCTGCCAGAACAAAGAACGTGCCAAAAACTGCAATCATCGCATAAAGCGAAATGGCCTGAAACGACAATAATCGATCGCGATATTTGTGGAACAACAGGCTGACTGCATAAAAAATTGAGAAAATTAAGAATACTGCGACATAAGCCGGATTTCCAATTGAGCCCTGAAAGCGAAATCCTTCGTCGCTGAAACTCGGACCAATAAAATATCTAAAGGTCTGATACATTGCCCCACCAGATCCGCCTTCGGTCTTCGGCGCATCGACATTTTTTAGATGAGCGCCAACTCCATATGAAATCATCATAAGAGAAGCGAAGCACATCATCCAAAACATCTTGTCCCAATCTTTCCTTTCAGAAAATAATGTTCCGGCAAGAATAAATAGCGCGTAGAAGTTTAATATTTGCAGACCTCCTTCTCCTCTTTCAAAATTTGACCAGAAAGACATTCCCGGATCAATTCCAAAAACTCCGGCCAGCAGAAACGCGGCAACAAATGCAGTGACTGTGATTACGATTGGGTTCTTGAATAGTTTCTTGAGACGATCCAAATAATGACTTTGGGGATCCTGAATTAATCCGATGCAGAAAAATATTACCGCGAGACCGATTGTAGACCTGAACCAGGTATATTTACCAACAATAAACGGGAACAGAGTAGAAACGGTTACTATGCCCACAAAAAATACTGAAGCATAAATGAAAAACTTAGATAGTTTAAATGACATATTTTAGATTAATAATTAAAAAGCGGGGTTTCCGCCGACTGAGATATTATAGCAA
>CAZTBQ010000032.1:0-6532 GCA_964612445.1 uncultured Candidatus Saccharibacteria bacterium
GAAGTTCCCATGAAGCCATTTACTACATCAGAGGAAAATAAGTTAAGAGAGGTGTTTACGGTGGCGAGGTCTGAAAGACGGTTACTGTCTCTGGCTTGCTTGAGCAATTCCGCAGGATTCAAAGTCATCACGACAACGACACTTAAAATCGCCACAAGTGCAAGGACTACAAGTAGTTCGATGAGAGTGAAACTTTGTCTATTTTTTCCCAAAAGCGACATTGTAAATAAATTATAACAAATCAAACAAAATAATTATATGCAATATCTCATAACATATATGTTATGAGATATTGCCCATTGCTTTGGTATTAAAATTTTCCGTCCAATTAGCTAACCGTTACTCGGATTCTACGCAATCCAGCACCAACCCCTTCCTCCTTAGCAATTTTAAATTTCCCAATTTCGCCGGTGTGAGTTACGTGCGGACCGCCACAAAACTCTTTACTAAATGCAGTTTCAATATCTTTACCAATATAATAAACGCTTACCGGGTCCGGATATTTTTCCTTAAAGAAATAAAGTGCGCCGGTTTTCTCTGCCTCCTCCTTCGGTAAGACAACCTTTTGCATCGGAAGGTCCTCCGCAATTTTCTGATTTACAATTTCCTCCACCTTAGAAATTTCCTCCGGTGTTACTTTCCTTGGGAAAGTGAAGTCGAATCTGGCGCGCTCCACGGTGATATCGCTTCCAGACTGATGAACTTCATCGCCCAACACCATCCTGAGAGCTTGCTGAAGCATGTGGGTTGCAGTGTGAAGTCGTGTAACAATCTTTAGTTCCTCCTCGCTTCCGGCCTTAAGCTCTCCGGTGTCCAAAATCAATCCATGACCACCAAATTTCTTTTCAATTCCGGCACGAGATATTTCCTGATGTTTCTTAAATTCTTCATCGAGCTTAGCTCTAAACTCAACTTCGTTAAATTTATAGCTTCTACCTTCCAGCAATTCCCGAATAACTTCAATCGGAAAACCATATGTTTGATACAAATCAAAAGCATCCTTCCCAATCTCGGTTGAAACTAAATCTTTTGAATGCGTCTCTGGGTATCTTTTATCAAATTCTCGCAAACCTTTATCCAGGGTCGAAGTGAATTTCTTCGATTCCAAGCTAAATTCATCCATCACCGCTCCTTCTTCCAATTTTAAATCCAAATAAAATGATCCGTAGTAATCAATTACTTTTTTAATATACGCAAGCAGATCTTCTTGGCCCACAATATTTTTCTTGGCAATCACCAAAAGTCTCCTTATTAATCTCCTCAAAATATATCCTCGTTCTTTGTTTGATGGTCTTACTCCGTCCGCCAACAAAAACGTTGCGGCACGCAAATGATCCGCCATTATTCTTGCTGAACGAGAATCCAAATCTCGATCCTCGAACAAAAAAACAAACGGCTTACTGAATAAGTCGGTTTCAAAAATAGTTTTTGTATTCTGAGAAATCATCGTCAGCCTCTCCAGCCCCATTCCGGTATCTATTCCAGGCGTTTCAAGCGGAGTTAATTGCTTTTCCGGATTGTTCGCCAATAAATCCTCACGCGAACCGGAATAGAAAAATTGATTAAAAACCACATTCCAAACTTCAGTATCCTGTCCGGACGCATTCTTTAAATAAACCTCGGTAGTTGGACCACACGGGCCGGAAGTTCCGGTTGGACCCCAAAAAACATCTTCCATTCCTTCTTCACGAACATCAGTAATTCCCAATTCATTCCAAATTTTTTTGGACTCTTCATCTTTTGGCACCGCATCTGATCCTTTGAAAACAGTAACGTAAGAAATTTCCAAACCCATCACTTTGGTTATAAATTCAAACGCGCAAGTTATTGCCTCTTTTTTAAAATATCCACCGAAACTAAAGTTCCCCAACATTTCAAAAAATGTTAAATGGCTTTCGTCGCCAACCGATTCGATATCCGAAGTCCTAAAAGATTTCTGAACCGAAGCAGTGCTTTTGGCGCCAAAATCTTTAAGCGCATCCGCTTCGCCAGTGTAATACTTTTTAAACTGCTGCATTCCGGCAGTAGTAAGCAAAACCGAAGGATCATCCGGCACAAGTGAACTTGAAGGAACCACCGCGTGGCCCTTTTCTTTCATATATTCCAAAAATTTAACTCTTATTTCATTTCCATCCATAAACCCCATTCTACATTCTCAAATAAAAATTCTCAAATATATGTACTGATTTATATGATACTAATATACAAATTGTACAAATGATACTAATCATACAAATAAAGCAGATTTATTCGTGCTATTCGTATAATACGCATACATTTGTATATTGGTATAATATATTCGTAATTTAGTAATAAAAAAACCGAGGTCTAACCCCGGCTAATTACAACTCCCCCAATCTTCCAGCTCTTCGAGCTCAAAAGAAATCCTATCCACAAAAACAGGACGGCCCAACGGAAGCACCTTCCCATTATGATCGTAAGCAACTTTCCCAAGCCGTTTTTTCGAAAAAGGAATACTGGCAAAATCCAAACCACCGAACATGCCCAAGGAGCTATCCAACTTCAATTGCTCCGGGTCAATAACATTTTGCAAAAATACCTCTCCCTCCAAAAGCTCTGGGTGCTTATCGTTAAAATCTCTTTTAGACATTTTGCTTGCCTCTGAATCCACCGGCAATTAACGGCGCCTCCCTGACCGCCTCCCTAAATCTCACCAGCTGATCGAAAGTAGCACCTTCATTCAAAAGCTCCATCTCATATTCGTGAACAACACCATCAAACTCCTCTTTGGTATATATCCCACCCTTACGGTGCACAGCTTTATGAATATAGACATCAACCCTAGAATCCGGAATGCTCTTCTGCTTCTGCTTCTCCTTAGCCACGACTTCTCCTTTTTAAAATACTGGCTAAATTATGCCAAAAATTTAACTAATCTCAAATTGAAATGATTTTTTGATTTTCTTAACTATCAAAGTTAATATAAATCATAGCTTGCTCGTCCCCAGAAGCTTCAGGCTAAGCGGGTATGGTTTCCGCCAAAGGCGGACAGGCAGTAGTAGAAATTTTGCGGGATTAGTACAGTGGTAGTACGATTGCTTCCCAAGCAATAGACGCCAGTTCGATTCTGGTATTCCGCTCAGATTAAAGGACGCGAGTTCCCTGCCTGCCGGCAGGCAGGTATTCTGGTATTCCGCTCCACAAAAAAACTTTAAAAAAGACCCATTACTGGGTCTGCTTTTTATCTTTATTTTCGATTTTAGTAATATGCACAAACGATTGCCCAAGAAGAAAAAGATGATTAGTCACGTTTCCTTCGGCATCAATAGCGCCAACGAAATAATGGGTAGTGTCTCCCTCTGCCCAGCCGCAAGAAACAATGTCGGACTCGAACAAAACATCGCCGGAAGGACTTTTTATTTGAATGTGTCCAAAAAGATCGGAATTATCTTCACTTTTACCGCCTTCAATTCCAACTAGTTGCTTGCTAGCAAAAGAAACGACGTCGCCAGATTTCTTTCTCGCCATTCCACCCTCCGAAAATTAAAATTCTGACTCAATATTAAAACAACCTAATTATTTAAGCAATTAGAAGTTCGCTCCCGTAAACACCCGAAACAAAAACTCCATAATCGGAGAAATTAATCTAAATCCAAAAAACATAAACAACACCAAAAAGATCATTCCGTTCTTTTCCAAAAAATACATGACATTAGGATTAATTAATTTCGAAGGCAAAAATCCAAAAAGCACCTTTGAACCGTCTAGCGGCGGAATCGGAACCAAGTTAAAAACCCCAAGTAAAACATTAATGTAGACAATAATTTGGAACAACAACAAAAGAGGATCGTCCAAAAGACCACCAAAAGAAATTCCGACACGGACAAAAAGTCCAAAAATAAATGCGATTATAAAATTACTTAGAGGACCAGCCAACGCAATCAGCGCCCCTCCTATTTTCGGATTCTTTAAATTAAATGGATTATACGGAACTGGCTTAGCCCAACCGAAAAGAATTGAAGTATTTGCGATATAAAGCAACAGTGGAAGAATAACTGAGCCAAATGGATCGATGTGTTTTAAAGGATTAAGCGTAAGCCTGCCAGCATCCCTCGCGGTTTTATCCCCGAGCCATTCCGCCACAAATCCGTGAGAAATCTCGTGAATCATCACCGAAAAAATCAAAACAATAAATTGAAATATTAAAATTAAAGTTTCGTTCATATCTAATTGTTTCTTCTTTTAACGAGAGCAAAAATAGCAATTACCGCCCATATCATCTGCAGGGCCAACGACGACCATGCCATATTATAGTAAACATTGACTCCAACAAAAATTGCACCAAATAAATTCAATAACTGATAAGCGCGACTACTCCCTTTTATATCTTTATTAGAAACAAGATAGTAAGCAGTCACAATTAACACCATTCCAACCCAACCCAAAATTTCAATTAAAATATCCATTTATTCTCCGTAGCTTGATTTCACAATTTCAAAAAGCTCTGGAAAAAGTGAGCTGTTTGATATGGCGATACCTTTATCGCCAGGATTCCAATCCTGTCCGGAAAAATTTTTAATCACGCAACCTGCTTCTTTACAAATTAGCCAAGGAGCTGAAAAATCCCAAGAATTCTTTCCGGAAGATATATAAAAATCACGCCTGCCATCAGCCATGTATACCGCCGAAACAGCCGGACTTGCAATCGCATTTATCCACGCGGTGTTTTTTGAAACTTCGGCAATTTTGAGCGAAAATGCCGCTAATTGCGGAGTTGGGCGTATTGTTCCAATACCATACACGCCATCCCACGTCATTTTTGTGGAACAATGCATTTCACTCCCATTAAGATAAGAACCCTTTCCTTCTTCTGCATAACAAAGTTCGTCTGTAACTGGAAGGTATATTGCCGCATTAATAACTTTGCCATTATGCGCAAGAGCAACATTTATCCCCCAAAGCGGAACATGACTTGCAAAATTTTTCGTCCCATCAAGTGGATCGATATACCACACATATTCCGCGTCTTTATTATATTCTTCTGCTTCTTCGGAAATTATTCCATGCTTAGGATATGTATTTTTTATCGCCTCCGAAATTATTTTCTGAGAAAGCAAATCGGCTTCGGTTACAATATCGACAACAGTATCTTTTGTTCCAACAATTTCTCGACTTCCAAAAAGCTTTAAAACCTCCACTCCAGCCTTCTTAATTGTCTCCTTTATAAATTGCTCCATTTGATGATATTATAATCCGAAAAAATTAATTTTAAAATGTGTCCTCGGAGGGAATCTCACTGCTCGCCCCGCAACTGCGGGGCTGCGCTTTCAGAACCCACGGTTCTGAACAATCTCCTCCACGGGGAACCGAGCGCGGTTCCCCGACCCCCCCGCTGTTCGAGTTCCTCCAAGAGGCAAATTAGATAACAAAAAAGATTATCTCGCGATAACCTTTTTTGTTATTAGTGCGCCCGGAGGGACTCGAACCCCCAACCCCTTGGTTCGAAGCCAAGTACTCTATCCAGTTGAGCTACGGGCGCAAAAGCTTGCCTCGTCAAATCCACCAGCTGGCGGAAAAGACTGATTGTCTGATAAATATAAAGGAAAAAAAGAAATTTTACAAAACCTACTCCTCCGAAGAAGTTGTTGTTGGAACGGTCTCGCTCGGAATAGCTTCTTGCGTTTGTATAACTTGAGGGACAGAATCCACCGACGGAACTGCAAGCCCTCTAAAATTTAGCGCACTCGCCTCCTGCACTCTAAACACGGTATTGCCTCCAACGCCCTGCCTTCCGGCAGAAACCGCCTGTGAAAAATATGTCGCAATCTGCGCGCTAGTTTCTACAAACAACCAAAAAAGTAGTCCGGCCATAATTAAGGCGGAAACCATTAAAACTAAATCTAGATATGATTTAAAAAAGTTTTTCATTTATCTAAAATATGCCTTGCCTGAAATTTGCAATCGATAAGTGTCGGAGTCGCTCTTCACCAAATCAAAATTTTCCACGCTCATTATATTTCTGGTAGTTTTCTGCTCTGCGTCCCTCATAAATAATAAAATTCCATCGATACTTCCGGAGATATCCAGATTAAACGCTGCCGATCCCGGAGCTGTTGGAGTTGAAGCAACCGGCTCTCCCTGAAAATTAAAATTGAAATTCAATTTCCGAGGAACTGCCAGGTTTTCAAGATATTTCTGATAATTATAAAGTTGATCCCTCTCCGGCAATAAAGACTCCATTTTTCTCTTAAGCTCATTCGCCGTTCCGGAATTTCGTTTGAGTTCGGCCAAATCCGCTAAAAGCTGCGCTTTGTGATTGATATTCGCCTGCGCCGCGCTCACCGACGTGCTCAGACTCGCAAGCTTGTCTTCTAGTTGGCCAAAAATAATAAAGAAACCAACCAAGCTGGCCACTATTATTCCCAAGCCCACTAATAATTCTTTTTTAAACTCCCTTGTCATCTACTTTAATATTATAACATATCTGTCATAATTAATTGGTGACTGAGGAAAAAATATATTACAACGCCCTAGCTAAAGCACTCAATTCCAATTACGAGAAACTCTCCGA
>CAZTBQ010000033.1:0-6261 GCA_964612445.1 uncultured Candidatus Saccharibacteria bacterium
TCAATCTCAAAGAATTGGCGACCACCGAAACACTGCTTCCAGCCATAGCAATTCCAGCAAACACCGGATTTAGAACTATTCCGAAAAATGGGAACAAAGCTCCTGCGGCAATCGGTATTCCCACTATATTATAGATAAACGCCCAGAATAAATTCTGCTTAACAGTCCTGATTGTATAACGGGACAAATCAATTGCCTGCATTAATTTCTTAATATCGCCGTGCAATAAAGTAATTCCTGCGGATTCCATTGCCACATCCGTGCCGGTCGCCATTGCAACTCCAACGTTGGCTTGTGCTAGCGCTGGAGCATCATTAACTCCATCACCAACCATAGCGACAATCTTTCCTTGCGCCTGCAAATCTTTAATTTTTTGTTGCTTATCTTTCGGCATAACCTCGGCGACAACTTCATCAACTCCGGAGAGTGATCCTATGTAATTTGCCGTTGCCAAGTTGTCCCCCGTAAGCATAACTGTCTTAATTCCTTTCTTTTTCAAGTTACCGATTATTTCTTTTGAGTTTTGCTTTAGAGAATCTATCAAGGAAATTATTGCGATATTAACTTTGTCGACAACTAAAATTATCGTTGTTTTCCCTTCGCTTTCAAATTGATTAATTTTTCCGTTTCTTTCGGTGTCTCTTCCTGGCTTTCGAATGAGAACTTCTTTCCCATTTATAATTCCGGACACGCCGATCCCCTCCATGGCGGAAAAGTTTTTTACTTCAGAAAGCATAACTCCTTCTTTTTTAACAAAATTAACTATAGCTTCAGCGAGCGGGTGCTCTGATAAATTTTCCAAACTACCGGCGAGTCTTAGAACTTCGGCTCGGCTAAAATTTTTATCAACGATAACTATATCCTCAACTTCTGGTTTGCCGTTAGTAATTGTTCCGGTTTTATCAAACACCACAGTATCAACCTTACTTAAAATTTCTAAGCTTTCGGCATCTTTAACCAAAATTCCGTTCTCCGCTCCCTTTCCAACTCCGACAATTATTGCGGTTGGAGTTGCAAGACCCAGCGCGCAAGGACAAGCAATCACCAAAACACCAACGAATGAAAGTAGTCCGTAAGAAATTGCCATTGAACTACCTAAGGCAGGAATCCCGACAATTAGCCAAGTAGCGAGAGAAAGAACCGAGATAGATAAAACAACGGGTACAAAAACTGCTGAAATTTTATCTGCTAAAGCCTGAATTGGCGCTCTAGAACCTTGGGCTTCTTCTACCATCTTTACAATTTGCGCCAACATCGTTTCCGAGCCAATTTTTAGCGCGGTCATTTTGAAATTCCCTTGCTTATTAATAGTGGAGCCGATTACTAAATCTCCAACATTCTTATCCACCGGAATAGATTCTCCGGTTATCATCGATTCATCCACGGAACTATTTCCTTCAATAATTTTTCCATCAACCGGAATCTTCGAGCCGGGCTTAATCACTACAATATCTCCGACGACAACTTCGGCAACAGACACAACGATCTCCTGACTATTCCTTATTACCGTTGCCGTCTTGGCTTGAAGTCCCAAAAGTTTTTCTATGGCTTCCCCCGTTTTGAATTTAGATCGTGATTCTAAGTATTTTCCAAAAGTTACAAATCCAATAACAACAATGGTCACATCAAAATATGTATATTCCGGCAGTCCGAAAGATGTTTTAATATCCGGGAAAAGGGTTACTAGTGCACTATATATATATGCAACCGAAGTTCCAATACCGATTAGCGTATCCATATTTGCGGCGCGATATTTTATAAACCTAACAACTCCATTCAAAAACGGCTGTCCTATCCAAAATATGGTTACAGTAGATAACACTAAAAGAATATTGTTCAGGGCGCCCATAGAAAGCGGAAGGCTTGGAATAGATTCGAATGACTTTGCCAATATATCCCAGATCATTACCCCGAAAATTAATAATGATAGCGGAAAAACAAATTGCACCTTCCTTAATTTATCCGAAAGCTCTTTTTCCTTCTCTTTCTTTCCCATATTCATATTTAGATGTTCCGCGTGGCTCATTCCAGGCATCTCGCCCATCTCCTTTTCGTCTGCGCTCAACACCTCGTCTCCTGCGTGAAGTGTATATCCCAATTTTTGAATTTCATTATTCATCTTTTCGATTGAAACTTTTTTTTCATCGAAATCAATTCTAGCCTTTTCGGTAGCAAAATTTACCTGAACTGCAGAGATACCGTCGAGCCTCTTTAGCTTTTTTTCAATCGTCACTGCGCAGCTAGCGCAGTCCATTCCTTTAATGTTAAATGACTTCATTTAAGTATTTCTTTTTTTGAAAACTTCCATGACCTCTTTTATTGCCTCGTTTCCTTTTCCATCCTTAATCGCGCTGGCCGTGCAGGTTTTTAAATGATTTTCTAAAACCAAATCATCGGTCGCCCGAAGAGCCCTCTGAACTGCCTGTGACTGCGAAATTATATCGATACAATATTCACCGTCATCAATCATCTCAATTACCTTTTTTAAATGGCCAAGAGAGATCTTGTAGCGGTGATTAATCCTTTCGGTTTGATTTTTTGGCTTGTACATTACTTTTATAATATCCCCCATGGGGGGATATTGTCAATTGTGGATAAATGCTGGTTAATAAAACAATACTCCAACATTCTCGAAAATGTTGGAGTATTTAAAATATCAATTTGATTTTTTATTGAGCAAAATAAGCGCCGAGATAATATGGCCAAACAATTATTGCCAGCACTCCCTTCCAAAAAGCTAGGTTAAGAAAACCGATGGTGAAAAACCATCCGATAAACCAGATTGCTCCACATGACGCTCCCCCAACATTTCCACACTTCATAGTTTTTTCTAAAAGTTAAACGACCTTTTATGACCGGCACTTATTATTTAATGTTGCAATCATTATAACATTTTCAACTTCACAAACAAAAACAGCCCCACATCTTGAGGCTGTTTTTGCTCATAATTAGACTGGAAGTTTTACTTCCTTGCGAAATTTTCTATAGAACCCGAAGTAGTAGATTGGCAACGCGGTCAGGATTCCCAAAAACATTGCAATCGGCATTACCCCATCCGGACCGGTGACAATGTCGGCTGCGCCGAGCACTGTGCCGCGAGAACGAATAACGACATATGAACTTGCAGTTTGAGTATTGCCACCCATGGTCGCAGTTAGTTGATTCGTAAGCGTCTGCGAATAAATTTGAGAATCAACCATCGCTGAAAATTTAACTATCTGCTCTTGTCCTGGATAGAAATTGTTTAAATAAATCCCAATCGAAGTTATCCCGTCGACAACCTGCGAACCGTTAACTCTGGTTGAACCCGGAACATAAGTTAATCCGTACGGAAGATTATCTTTTAAATCCACAATCAATGAATTGTAATTATTCTGATAATTTCCGTTGGTCTGAATTTTAATCTCGAACTCAACAATATCTCCCGCTTGAGCTTCAACACTGTTCACATATCCATACTGTGACAAACTACGATTCAGCACACCATGAGTAATTTGGAAATTTGTTGGATAAATTAGGCCAAGCCCATAGCCGCCATTGGAAGTGACGTACAAGGATCCACATCCATTATTTTGAGAACATACCGAAATGGTTGCACTGCCAGAATTACTATTCGCAGTAAGAGTGATCGTTGATCCACTAATGCTTGCGGTCACTGCGCTAGGATTACTATTGTTGGAAATATAATAATTACTTCCGTTGCCGTAGATCGAAACGTTAATTGGCTGTCCGGAATAAACTGCAACGTTGTTTTGGCTAAAGGTGATATTCTGAGAATTTCCATCCTGAACAGTTACGTACAAGTTGGCGCAATTCGACTGTAGTCCTTGATCGCAAACAGAAACAGTAACTGATCCAGGATTATTTCCTGTAACTGTAATTTGGCTACCGGAAACGCTCAAAGCGATTACATTTGAGTTTGGATTATATCCGGTCGCGCTTGAAACTCCGTAAACGGATATATTTGCCGATTGGCCCCGTCCCAAAGTTAGGCTGGTCTGACTTAAAGAAATTTGCCCGCTGTTGCCGGTACTGTATGGCCAATAGATTATTGCTGACTGTTGGTTGTTCACGATCACATAGGATGCATATCCAGCATTGATTCCGTACGAATAGGTATTTATGGATGACGAAAAATTACCATTGGAATCGGTCGTGCCAATACTTCTTGTCTGAATGCCGGATGGGCTTCCGTAATTATAGTAAAGGTTGACGGTTGAGTTTGAATCTCCGTGAACAGTAACTGTTGCCGATCCTGCGCTGGCATTAGAGATCGTAAAGCTTGGAATAACCGCCTCAGCCACTCCGGTCGACAAAAATAGTCCGGAAACGACTGCCAAAAGAGCTATAAGGGTTACTTTTTTCATACCTAAAATATATACCCAAAATCATAGAAAACAAGAGTTTGGGTTCGATTCCGAGCTGCCCCTTGCCCCGCCGTTGGCGGGGCATTGAAATTCTAAATCAGCCTTTCGGCTGATAAGAATTTCTAATGCGGGAGCTGAGGGAATTGAACCCCCGACGGCCGTTTTGGAGACGGCAGTTTTACCACTAAACTAAGCTCCCATTTCTAAATATGCCATAGCGAAAGAAATCATTCTCCTGGCCAAATCATTACTGTGATATTTTACAGAAATACACCCTTCATAATTTTTATGTATCTGCTTGCCAGTATTTGCTTTCATATACGGCTCAATGAATTGGCTCTTCTTAATATCGGTTACTTTTGACCAAAAATCAAGCTGTTTTTTGGGAGAATGGTAACTATGTAAATGTATGCACGGATGTAATTTCGTTTCATCGATATTATAAGATTTTCTCAATAGATATAAAAACTTTTTCACCAATTTCGGGTCTGAATTTGTAAATGTCATTCCGTTTTTCGGACTCTTGGTTCCCTCACACCAAAACATCATTGCGCAGGCTATTTTGTCTGGGTCGCGTCGTGTAGCTAATTCTTCCCTTGCTTCTTCTAGATATTTATTTTCAGTTGCAAGAGTTCTATTTTTCCTGTTTTCGGCAGAAATATATCGACCAATATCTATTTTGGATATTAAAATCTTTTTGGCTGCATCAGACAATTTAATGTCTCTCACCCACAAAGAAGCCGTGCTTTTAGACACGCGGAGGTTGTTACTTATCTCCTTCAGGGAGCATCCTTTTTCCCTTAATTCGATTGCTTTAATCCTTTCCTCTTTTTTCATTATCTAGTTTTCATTATACCATAATTGGTTCTATTTTATGTTAAAAAAATAAACCCAGCTGGCGGACTCACTCCTACGCGGGGGAATCCTCCGCCTTCCCCCGAACCCTCCCGCGGAACACGCGGGATTATGCATCTCTAAGTCGCTTCGCTCCAAGAGCTGCGAGAACCTTTGATGCGCCCGGCCTGAATAAAAAAATTAGCGGTTTATTTTCCGCTAATCTTTCCTTCTTTGTGTTTAGTAGCTTTTCTGCACACTAGCGCGTCGGCCACAGAGGCCTCCCTCAGAACCCACGGTTCTGAGTCCGTCCGCCAGCTGGCGGACTCACTCCTACGCGGGGGAATCCTCCGCCTTCCTCCGAACCCTCCCGCGGAATACGCGGGATTGCGCATCTCTAAGTCGCTTCGCTCCAAGAGCTGCGGGAACCTTTGAGCGCCTGGCCTGAATAAAAAAATTAGCGGTTTATTTTCCGCTAATCTTTCCTTCTTTGTGTTTAGTAGCTTTTCTGCACCAGGCGCAAAACTTTTTGAGTTCAATCTTGCGTTCAACCTGCTTCTTGTTCTTGTGCGTGTAATAATTCCTGTTTTTGCAGGCTTCACACTTTAAAACTATTAGATTTTCGGATCGCTTTACCTTTGCCATTGTTGACTAATACTATATAATTTTTTGAAATTTGTAAATATCCCCGCAAAATTCACCTATTTACCACCCAATTCCAGCCTCAGTTCGGTCAAAAACTCCTTCAAGAATTTTGTTCTTCGCTTGGCCATGCCTTTAGCAGTTCTGGTATTCATTAGTTCCCCAACCTTCAAAAGCCTTGTGTAAAAAAGATCTAAGGCATATGAAAGCGAATCTGGATTTCTCTTCTTGGCGAACGGATCGTCGAAATGATAAAAAGCTCGATTCATTTGCCCAGTCGAAGAGAACGTCCTCATGATTGAAATTGCTCCAGTGGCTTCTAATCTATCTGCATCCTGTAATATTTTGGACTCTAGGCTGCTTGGCTTTATCCCCTTCGAAAATGAGCACTCCATGATTGCTGTTTTAACTTTCTCGA
>CAZTBQ010000034.1:0-5126 GCA_964612445.1 uncultured Candidatus Saccharibacteria bacterium
AGATGATGGTTACGATGCAGCAAGATGGAGTTCTGAAAGTTTTGTCGGGCATGACAACCTTCGAAGAAGTTGAGGGGACGACGGGGCCCATTAATTGGGAATAAAGAACTCATGACCAATAACTTATCGCTTATAACTTCGGCAGATGGTTCTACTAATATACAACCTACATCCTATTATCGAGGCATTATTGATGATGTTCGCATTTACAATCGCGCATTATCGGCTGCGGAAATTTCAGCTTTATATAATGCAACCAAGTAGCAGAAGTTGTAGTTGCTTCACAAAAAAATACGAACCGCACTTCGCTACTTGGCAGGCGAAATAAAAACCGAGCACTATTTGTAGTACTCGGTTTTTGAGAAGTGATCAGCTCAAACCTGGGGACGTCCATAATGGATTTGGTTCTCTTTCGCGTAAAACGGAAAGAGGATAGAATTAAACCGAGGAGAGGTTTCGCCGAAGCCAAACCATCCTAAAAACTGAGAAAAATTCCTGCCCCCAGATTTGAAATGAACACTTATATCGTTTGCATATGATAGCATATGCGCGAATCTTTGTCAAGTAGCGCATTGTGCCTCAATTGATTGGCGGGAGTTTACATTATAACATAGACACATAAAATACAAGCCTAATGGACGCTAAAAATATCAACAGCTTTTCCACAGATGATTTGGGTATAGACCAGGCTTTAAGGCCAACAAATTGGGACGATTACGTGGGCCAAGACAAAATTAAGAGAAGTCTTAGGGTTATTATTGACGCGGCGAAGCAGCGGGGTGAATCTATGGATCACTTGCTTTTTTCTGGGCCGGCGGGGCTAGGGAAAACAACGCTTGCATATTTAGTTGGACGAGAGATGGAGGTTCCGGTCAAAACCACCTCCGGGCCGGCGTTAGAAAAAATGGGGGACATGGCGGCAATTTTAACCAATCTTGAACCAGGAGAGGTTTTATTTATCGATGAAGCTCACCGAATAAACAGGATGATTGAAGAAGTTCTTTATCCAGCGATGGAGTCGCGCAAGCTCCACTTGGTAATTGGCAAAGGGCCCAGTGCGCGGACTTTGAGTTTGGATCTGCCGCCTTTTACTTTGGTTGCGGCGACGACCCGAGAAAATTTATTATCTCATCCACTAAGATCTAGATTCGGCGCAATTTTGAGGCTAGATTATTATTCGCCGGACGATATCAAAAAAATACTGGAAAGATCCGCAAGCATTCTAGGAGTGTCAGCAGACGATGAATCTTTAACTCTTTTATCGCGAGCTTCCAGGGCAACTCCAAGAATCGCAAACAGACTACTTAAAAGAGCAAGAGATTTTGCTCAAATCAATGGAGCCGGAAAAGTAAACAAAGAGACGGCGTTACACGCTTTGGAACTTTTAGAAATAGACGAACTTGGATTAGAGCCGAACGATAGAAAATTATTATTAACGATGATCGAAAAATTTAACGGCGGACCGGTCGGAGTAAATACTTTGGCGGCAGCTTTAAGTGAAGAGCGCGGAGTTATCGAAGATATTTATGAGCCATATTTAATGAGCTTAGGTTTTTTGCAGCGTACTCCGGGAGGGCGAGTCGTCCTGTCTCCTGCCTATGAACACCTAAAGAAAAAAAGACCAGGAGAATTGCTTTAATCTTTGTGATAAAATAAAACAAATGGAAAAACAAATAAAAAAACTCAACGTTAAATGGGTTTTGGGAGCGGTTTTTTGGACAACATGCGTATATTTATTAATCTTAAGTGGAGTTTTTGCGTATTTCTCTTATTCGGAAGCTAGTAATGCCAAGGCTCACGATGAGCTTCTTACAAAACTAAGGAATGTGGAGACTATGGCATATATTCGCAACACTAGGGACAACTACGGAGGAGAAACTCCGGCAGGAGCAATCTATATGTATTATGAATTTTTGGAATCTCAACAGTATCCTTTAGCTAGTACAATTTTTACAGCGGAAACTCGCGGAGAGCACCTTTCTCAGCTTAGAAATATTTCCGAGCCAGCGATGAGAAAATTTGTTGAGGTTCTAAGATTGTCAGAGAAGGAGGCGATGGGTGCGGATGCGTCGGGGAGCAAGGTGGAATTACTCACCCCAATAAAGGTGGTTATTAAAAAAGTTCCGGGATATGCCGGAACTCCGGTTTGGCAGATTGAATCGATTGATTATCGCTTGCCATAATTCTTGTGAAAATAAAAACAGCATCAGCTAAAGACACGGAAGCAGTGGCCGAAAAATTTATTTCCGGATTGGTTTTGTATTTAAAAAATAAAAAATCCGCAGTCTTAGCCCTGGATGGGGATTTGGGCGCAGGGAAAACAACCTTTGTTAAGGGGATATTTTCGGCGCTAAAAGTAAAAGGCTCGGCAGTGAGCCCAACGTTTATTATTGTTCGAAAGAAGAAAACCGGAAATAAACACATAAAAAATATTTTTCATATGGATGCTTATCGAATAAAAAGAGAAGAAGAGTTGGAACATATTGGGTTTTTTGGCATGGTGAGAGAGCCGAGTTCAATAACAATTATTGAGTGGGCGGGGAATATTAAGAAGGCGCTCCCGAAAGATTCTATTTGGATAAAATTTTCTCATGGGAAAAAAGAGAATGAGAGGATTATAGAAATAAAAAAATGAAAAGACTATTTTTAATTGATGCTAACTCTTTGATCCATCGAGCCTTTCACGCCCTTCCTCCGCTTACAACGCCGGAAGGAGTTCCGAGTCAGGCAATCTTTGGGTTGTCGCGGATGCTGTCCAGGCTAATTAAAGAGGAAAATCCAGAGTATATCGTTGCACTTTTTGATAGGCCGGAGCCAACTCACCGCGATGAATTGTATGCGGAGTATAAGGCTGGAAGGCCGGAAACACCAAGCGAACTAATTTCTCAACTTATCGAGGCTCACAATCTATTCAAAGCTTTTGGAATAAGGACATTCGAGATTCCCGGTTTTGAGGCGGATGATTTAATCGCCACCTTGGCGGAGAAATTTAAAAAGGAAAAAGATATTCAGATAGTTATTCTCTCTGGTGACAGGGACGGTATTCAGCTTATTGAAGGAGAAAAGATAGTTTTGTGGACCCCGATTAAAGGGATAAGCGAAATTTTTGTTTACGATGAGAAATCTACCGAGGAAAAGTTTGGTATTAAACCAAAACAAATGACAGATTATAAGTCTTTAGTTGGAGATTCTTCAGACAATATAAAAGGTGTGGCCGGGATAGGCCCAAAAACGGCAGCGATGTTGCTCAATACTTATGGAAGCTTGGATGTTATTTTTACAACGAAAGACGAAGGCCCCGCGGTTTTGAAAGTGAAAAATAGCAGGAAGGAGGCAGAGTTCTCGCGAGAGTTGGTTAGGCTCAGGAAGGATGCTCCCCTAGATATTAGCTTGGAAGATTTGGCGATTGGCAGCGACAGCGAGCTCCTGGGATATTTTCAAAAAATGGGATTTGGGTCTTTGACTCAGAGAGCGGATGGCAAAAAAGAGAAGGTGGCTGAGGCGCAGAAATCTTTGTTTTAACTTTATAGAGGAAGTGATACAATAAATAAATATGGATGGGGCTCCTTCAGACAAAAAGGCAGATGTTTCGATGCCGCACAAACAAAGTTTTTATTTGGCTGTGGGTCTTTTGGCTGGAGTTATTATACTCGGTTTTCTAGGGGCTGTTTTCTCTAGTTGGATATTCCCTTTAGCGGGTGCGGTTTTGGCAGTTGGCTCAATTTTTTTGGTTTATGATTTGATTTTAAAAGCCAGCGAAACAACCTTCGGCGTCAGCTTAGAGAGGAACCAACTTAAAAGCATTATCAGCACAATGGACGACGCTCTCTTGGTTTACGATCAGAATTTTAAAGTTTTATTTTTGAATGGTTCCGCGGAAAAATTGTTTGGCGTAAAGTTCGCAGAATTCCACGGGAAGCAGATTGATCCGAAGTTTGCCGAAAACTCCTCGCTTAGAAGATTGGCTCAGGTGGTTTTTCCGTCGCTGGCCCCCTCAATGATTACGCGATCTCAAGCGGGGAGATATCCGCAAGTAGTAGATCTTTCTTTTGACGATCCTTATTTGGAAATTAGAACATTCACGTCGCCAATTTTGGACGAATCAGGGAATCTCCTTGGATTTATGAAAATAATTAGAGATCGGACTCGTGAAGTTTCACTTTCAAAAGAAAAAACCGAATTTGTCACCGTGACTTCTCATCAATTAAGAACTCCGCTGACTCATGTGGTTTGGGGTCTGGAGACAATAACCAAAGAGCCTACGCTGTCACCGGAAATGAGCGCCTTGGCGCAGAACGCATACGCTTCGGCAATACAGCTCCGAGAAATAGTAGAGGATCTGTTGAATATTTCTAGAATCGAAGAGGGCCGATTTGGATATCAATTTGAGAAAACAAACCTGTTTACTTTTGTTGAAGGGATACTTCAGCCAGCAAGTGTAACGGCGCGACAGTTGGGTATTAAGGTTTTATTCGACAGACCAACTGAGCAACTCCCTGAAGTAATGGTTGATCCGCAAAAACTTTCTATGGTTCTTTCTAATTTGGTTGATAACGCAATTCGCTATAATGTAAAAAACGGAGAAGTGATAGTCTCGGTCAAGAAGCTGACAGACGCTCCTTATGTAGAAATCTCGGTTCGCGATACTGGAATAGGAATTCCTCCGGAAGAAGTTCAAAAACTTTTTGTTAAATTTTTCCGCGCGTCAAATGCTTTGAAGTTCGCAACTGAGGGTTCGGGCTTGGGATTGTATATCGCTCAAAATATTGTGAGGGCACATGGCGGTAGTATGAGGGTGGAATCCGAGCTTGGCAGAGGGAGTATTTTTAGCTTTACCCTGCCAACAGATTATTCATTGATCCCGCCGAAGGAGGTGCCGTTGGAATACTAGAGCAAAGTGGACTCATGACCAATAACTTATCACTTATAACTTCGAATAGAAACACAAGTTCTTTCACCCTCATCGAACTCCTCGTCGTCCTTGCATTAGTCGCAATTCTTTCGGTTGTAGTGGTTTTAACTCTGAATCCTGCCGAACTAATCAAGCAAGCTCGTGATTCTAATCGTCTTTCTGATTTAGCTACAATCAACACTGCTCTGAATCTTTTTTCAACTGATGTCACATC
>CAZTBQ010000034.1:5136-6248 GCA_964612445.1 uncultured Candidatus Saccharibacteria bacterium
ATAGTATATGTATCTATTCCATCTGCATCTCCAACCTGTGTAGGTTTAGGTCTCCCATCTCTACCATCAGGATACACATATAACTGTGCAACTTCTCAAAACCTTCGAAACATAGATGGTACGGGTTGGATTCCGGTTAACTTCCAACGGATTTCATCTAACAGTCCGATTTCACAACTTCCAATAGATCCAATCAATACAACCAGCACCAGACTTTATTACACCTATGTCCCAGGAGGATCTTGGGAACTGAATGCTTCTATTGAAGCAAGTAAAAACAAATTAGGTGGATCTAACGATCTAGTTTCTAAAGATGGAGGATCTGCTGCTTCTCAATATGAAATTGGAAACAATCTTAATCTCAGCCCAATAGAAACTGGAGACTCATCCCTTGTTGGATATTGGAATTTTGAAGAAGGGCCGAACACCACATCTACCGATCGAAGTGGATATGGAAATCATGGGACATGGAATGGGACTTCGACTGCACAGCAGCACTATGCAGCCGGCAAGGTTGGGAATTATGCAGGGAGTTTCAATGGGGGTAGTGATTATATTGAGGGAGGAAATGGATCTTCTCTCGACCTGGGCAGTGTAGGGAGTATTGGTGTTTGGGTCCGCTCTTCAATTGTGAATCCGACAACGTTCCACGGAATTATCGGAAAAGGAGCCGGAGGTGCGCCAGGCCAGTATTCTTACCTTATAGATTGGTATAATAGTTCTAATAAATATTTGAATTGCGCCATAAGCAATGGAACGACTGAGCAGTGGACGACTAAGTCAGATTCGGAGATGGGACTTGGCTGGAGATATATAACTTATGTTTTTACCGGAACGAATTACTATATATATTTAGACGGAGCTTTAGTGGCTAGCGGGAGTCAAACGATTTCTGCTCAAAATGTTTCCGCTACTTTGAAAATAGGATCGCTGAGCACAGCTGCCGCATTCCCATGGTTTGGATATATCGACGACCTTCGTATCTATAATCGCGCGCTTTCTGCGACTGAGATTTTGGCTTTATATAATTCTACAAAATAAGTGTATACGGGAGGGCCGAGCACAAAAATGTACTCGGTGCCAACTTGCGTTGGCAATTTTGATTTAGTCTC
>CAZTBQ010000035.1:0-6194 GCA_964612445.1 uncultured Candidatus Saccharibacteria bacterium
TTGACTGCTATTGCTGAGAATATAAAAATCGCGTCGCGAAGATGGCCGATGAATAGAGTGATTGCGCAGGCGGCTATGAGCATTAGGATGAGCGGACTTTTGAGCTGACTAAGAAGTATAAAAAAAGCCGAAGTTGTTTCTGTCTTTTCTATGATATTCTCACCAAATATTTTTAGCCGTTTTTCGACTTCGTTTTGAGATAGGCCCTTTTGGGTGTCGGTAAGAAGATCTTTTGCAGTTTCTTCTATTGTTTTTGTCCAGAAGGGATTATTTTGAATATTTTTGGTTAGTTCCATATATATTTGTTTTCAAAATTTATTCGTTGCTGATTAATTTTATCACCGTGACAATCCCGCTTTCTTCCACGCCATTAATTAACACCCTTTTGTTTTCGGTGGCTTTTTCGATTGTGGAATTTATCTCTATGCAAGGCATGCTGCCTCCGGGGAACTCACATATGCTTTGTTCTTCAAATTTTAATTTTGCGGAAATGGCTGGCTTCCCTGGTTCTTCATAAATTAAATTCATTCCGTCATTCGGCTTAATTGTGTCTTGGTCGGAAATATATCCATATCTGATAAAATTAATTTGTTTCTCGCCGCAGCCGGAGATCGGAGCTTCGGCTTCAGGGTTGCCGTGCCTGGTCCATTGTCCATCCGTACAAATCCAGGAATCTTCGCTAGTTGAAAAACGGATAGCAAAAATGCCAACTATAAAAACCGCCAGGGCGATAAATATCCACGCAGTTGGTTTTATATATTTCATAGCTTTATTTTAGCAGATAATTTAATAAAAAAACCATCCAAAGAGGATGGTTAACGAGTGCAGTAGTGGACGATACCGGAGGAGAGGGCGATGATTGCCGAAAAAAGGATAGCGCGGATTATCAATTTTTTATGGTTTTTGCAGGACTCTCTGCAGGACTCGCACATGAGCAGGTCCATAATGTTGCAGAGCTTGTTTTCGCCGACGCAATATTTATTTTTAAGGAAGCAGGACAGCTTCATTAGTAAATAAATGACTGCAAAAGCAATTAGAAATACAATCGACACAACGATTCCGATGCCCACGGTGTTCCTCCTGTTTTGAATTGAACTATCTACATTATACAACATTACTGTTTGGACTGCTCTCGGTTGGACAGCTAAAAGCTTGTATCGTATATTTTAGTCAGTAACTCAACAAAGGGAGGCTGACGTGAAGAAGTTTACTATCTATTGGGTTGATGGCGGCACCTCTGTAATTACCGGTAGTAGTTTTTTGGATGCATGGCGAAACTCATCAGTTAGGTATGAAAAGCGCGCTTCCAATATCGATTCTTTTGAGGTAGACGGAAAATTTACCAAAGTTGCCGGTCAAGCAACCTGTCAATGTTGGTTCAGCTCTCGCCATGGGATTGCTTGTGGTCATGACCTCGCGCTTATCGGTCTTTAATACGAGCCCCGAACTGTTGTTCGGGATTTTTTACAAAAAAACCGCATAAGTAATGCGGTTAAGGTTTGTTCGTAGAGGTCTTCAGATTGTCGTGGACAAGGCGGAGTAATTCTAGGGTCATTACGTCTTCGAGCCTCATGCTCTCGCAATGGTCTTCGTAAGCGAAAGTTTTATCGTGAGAATTCGCCAGGAGGAAAGTCGATTTTTCGACTTGGAATTTGGCGGTTTCGATTGCTTGCTGGAGGTCGGCTTTGCCGCCGGACATAAGCAGGAAGCAGGATGAGCAAAAAGAAATATTTTCGTATTCTCTTTTGCGATGAAACCCACAACGACAGAACAGGCGATCGAGCAGTGGTCTTTTGCTAAATTTTTCTCTTAAAACTTCGGCCAGTATCAACTGGTTGTTGGGGGTTATGGTGATCGAGGATGTTCCGCTCATGTGCATCCTCCTTTTGGAATGTCTAATAACCGCCGTTAATATAGCACAGGGAATTTAGATTTCCAGTTCAGGTTTCCATATTTGACGTTTTTATTTAATTGTGTTAAATTATGGGCCAGTTCATTTCAGGAGGTTCCAGATGGTTAAGGTGGTTGTTCGGAAGATCGTCGAGGGCAGGATTCAGAGGTTGGATAAGGAGATGGAGCCGCTGCTCACAAAGCTCGCGACTCTCGCCCAGGTCAACAAGGATCTTCGGATTCGCTACGCCAAGGAACAGGCGTCCGGTAAAAGGACGCTCGATCTTCACGAGTTCATCGCCATGCAGGTGGACATTCCCCGAGAGCAGCAGCGCCTCCGGCGTTCGCTTGCTCATCTTCGGGCTCGTCGACAGTCGTTCCAGCGGAGTCTCAACTTCTTGGCCGCATAAAAGCTTCCCGTCCCGCCGAAGGTAAAATACCTTCGGCATTTTTTTATATATTTTTAAAAAAGATTATCAAAATCTCTAGGACAATAATTACGGAAAATATTCGCACATTATATTTTGCCAGCCACTCCGGAAGGTATATGTCAAAATTATGTTTTCTGTCTTCGGTATATTTTGCTGCGACATTGGTTATTGGGCAGTGCCAGTCATTCAGGAGAATAACCAATATTTCTCCGCCGATTAATATCGCCGGAATCCAAAACCAGGCATCGAATCTGCCGATATAGGCAAAATAAAATGCCATAAAGTTGCTGACGGTCATAATAACCCAAATGATTGTGTGGATAGTTTTAATGGAGCGTAGCATTAGAAGTTTTAATCCTGCAGCTTAATAGTGCAATTTGTATAGTCTTTTTCAATATTATTTTCGAGAACTAATGCAGTGTCTCCTTTGTTCCAGAAAATAAAAGATTCGTCGCTATTTGCGTATCGTACCCCCGAGGCGGATATGGTTTGTGGTAATTCTAAGTTGCGGCCATCGCTAAGCTTAAGTTTAACGCTTCCGGTTGGAATTGGCGGTTCGCCTGAATTTACTTTAATTATCTCTCCTTCGTAAAATGCGGCATCAATTGACTTGTCGCCATCGCAGCTAAAAGTAAATTGAGCGATTGGATCCGGCGGGAAAATTTTTGCTTTATTTCGTATGGACCAGACTATCCCTCCGGCGATTATGACTACGATTAATAAATATAGTAATAACTTTTTCATTTTTATTTAATTGTTACTTGGTAATCGTTTAATGTGTTTCTTACAATCAATTCTATTAATTTGATCGAGTCGGTTTTGGCTTGGGTGAATATGGCTGTGTCTGCCAACACTTGGGTTTTAGCGGTATTGATGAGTGTCTGTAGTGCCAAATTATAATCTTCGTTTCGGGTGTCGTTTAAAATTCCCTTTAGTTTTTCAAGGATTGATTTATCTACATCGACATCAATTTCTCCGGAGAGGGAAGAATCGAGTATCTCTGCAGCTGGCAGATTAATAGTCACGAGTTTGTTTTGGGAGTCGACGATGATGTTCTCGGCATTGAGATTTTTTATATCTACGCCAACGTCAATGCGAATTAAGCCGCTGACTGTAATTTTTTTGCCAGTGAATAGATCGGTCCAATTATTGCTTTTTGGTGTTTCGATTTCAGCTTTGCTGTTTGCAAAAATAGTTTTGGTGACCAAAAAGTATTGGTCCGTGATTCGGTCGAGGATGGTTTGCGAGGTGACGATAGGTTGCTCCAGGCGCGCGGAATTTTTACCAATATATTTTCCGTAGAGGAAAACTCCAGCGAAGAGCAGAATGGTTACAATAACTAGAACTAAGACTGTTTTGGTTCGGTTCATATATTAAAAGTAGCACAAAGCGTCTGATTGAGTAAGGTCTATGTTTTTACTCTGCTTTTATATCTGCCTTCATCTCTTCTTTTAATTCGTTTAGTTTATTTCTAATTTCTTCTTCGTTTTGGGTATCATTTTGGGGAGCGATAACTCCTTCAAATGGATTTTCGTCTTTTTGCGGACCGAATAGTTCAGGGTCGAAATCCGGAGGAGTATTTTCTATGGCTTCCATTTCTTTATAATTTTTTAGCAGCTCAATGCCTTTGGCTGAATCAATAATGTTGCATTCAAAGCTAAAATCTCCGGTAAAGGTTACTCCTGGGCCTGGAGAGACGCTTGGACACTTCTTTTGGAAAGACAAAAATTCCGGAGTTGTGGCCATTCCATTTTCTAGCGGTTTTCCTTCGAAGTTGATTGGTGCGCAGAATACTTTTGCGTCTCCTTTTTCTTCGTCGGTTTTTTCCTCTGTATATCCCATAATCGTGCCGACGCTTTTTATTATTATATTAACCCAGTCATTCGATTTTCTTTCAGGGGCAGGAAATATGATATTGGAATTATAATCTATTCTTACTGGCCCGTTATTCTTTTTATAATATTCAGTAGTTTTCCCCGATTCAGTAGTTTCCATCTTTCCAAAGCCAGCCTGATTTTTAAAATCTGCATTCCCAGAATATTCATAATTTATCATTCTTCCGAGGATGTATAGTTTGTTGGCTTCTTTATCAAAAACGTTAATATCCGAAGACGTATAGTCAATCGAACCTTTTTCGTTACCGAAGATTGAGTTTTCATAGACTCCAGTGATTGTTTCTTTGCCGGCGCAGAAGGAATATCTGTCTTTATTTAGAAGTTCTTCAAAATATATATTCTCAATTTTTTGTTGATTTTCTGCGGAGTCCTCCGGGGAAGGATCTAGATTGAAAGGGTTGTTTTGAAGCAAAATAATTCCTCCGGTTATTGCTCCGACGGTGGCGACTGCGCCAATTCCAAGAAGAAGTTTTTTATCCATTTTGTAATTATAGTCCGCAAGATTCAGTCATTGCGGGACAATCAAACGCGCTAATCATGCACCCAACTTTTGAGGCATCCCATTTTTTGCAGTCATTCATGCAGTATTTGATGCCATCCTGAAAAACTTCTTGAGTTGCGTTTGGCACTAAAGATAGACATTTTGTGGCATAGTTTGCGCAGGCATATTCACAGTCATTAGTCGGATTTATATTTTCCGGTTGATTGACTTCCGGCACTATTAGGTCTGCAATTAATTCTGGTTTTTGGGTTAGCTCTTCACAGGAATTCGCTTGGCTTAGGTGGTCTTTTGATTCCTGGCTTAGGATGGAGCATTTTTGTTCGCAAGTTGATTGATTGACTAGTGACGGGCAAGTGTTTGATGCTTTTTGACACGCCTCTCTACATTCGGTGTTGGCCGTATCGTTTTCTTTGTTGTTTCCCAGCAGGAGATATGCTCCAGTTCCTGCGACTATAACAACCAAGGCGCCAATCATGATTTGTTTGTTCATATAAATATTATATTCCTCATTGGCTATCGTTAAAATGCTTCTCCTGTGTGCAATGTTATTGAGGGGCGGAAGTGGGGAATGTGATACTCTATATATAGAGGTGCATATGGAAAAGCAGATAACCCTACAAAATAAAATAGTTAGATATACTTTACGGAAGCACAGGAGATCGCGAAGGATGAAGATCGCGATTCACTGTGACGGTTCGGTGGCAGTGACCATTCCTAGTTTTTTGAGGGAGAGTGTTGCGGAAAAATTTATTATTGAAAAAACCGACTGGCTACTTTCTAAGCTTGCGCCGTTTACTAATGGCGACGGTTTGCAACTCCCGCGGCGTACTCGCGAGGACTATCTTAAAAACAAAGAAGCCGCTCGGGCCCTTATTAACGAAAAGGTAAAAATTCTTAACGGAAAATACGGATACAAATATAATCGTATTAGTATAAGAAATCAGAAGACTTGTTGGGGGAGTTGTTCGCGCAAGGGGAACTTAAATTTCAATTACAAAATTATGTTCTTGCCGGAAAATATTCAGGACTACATTATTGTCCATGAGCTTTGCCATTTGAAAGAATTTAATCATTCCAAAAAGTTTTGGGGACTAGTATCGGAGACGGTGCCGAATCATTTGGAGCTGAGGCGGGAATTAAGAAAAAATCCGGTTGTTTTTTAGCTATTTATTCAACGTGCACTTTAATGTCGGTGCGTTCGTTTTTTAATTTAAGGAAAAGAATAGTGAACGAACCAATAAAGACTATAATTGATGCGACCAAAAATACGTAGTGATATGCATTTATCTGTGCTTTTAATGATATGAGGCCAATATAATTTTGAATTTGAAACGGGATGTGACTGTATAATTTACTGAAACTATTTATAGTGAGCACGTTGGTAGCGACTCGGTTGTTTAGTATGGTTGCAAAAATGGCTATTCCCACCGCGCCGGCTATGTTTCTCACGAGAGCAAGGATGGATGAGGCGATGCC
>CAZTBQ010000036.1:0-6019 GCA_964612445.1 uncultured Candidatus Saccharibacteria bacterium
AAGAGCTTCAACTAATTACCTCCTCTAAAATTAATTTGCCGTTTTGAATATTATTGCTTTTAGCCTGATGTGTCAATGAAATTTGGACAATGGAAGCCTTACTGGTCCGACTATATTGTGCGCGGGTGGATTTTGTTTTTGTGACTGGAATGATATCATTGCTGCCTATGGGAACGACCGTTCACATAGGCAGCAAGCAAAAGACACTGGGTCATTTAATAAACGCAATAAAATTCTGTATAAATTTTTGCGAAAAATTAGAGGCCGATGGCGGCTAGAAACTTTTTCTTTTCCAGTGGCCCAAGTTCTTTTAGTTCTCCGGCCTTCAATCCTCCCAATCGGAGATTCATAATTCTGGTTCTGGTTAAACTTTTGACTTCAAAACCACAGGCCGTAACCATTCTACGGATTTGGTGATTTTTCCCTTCGATAAGAATTATTTTAATTGTTTTTTCTCCGGCGAGGACTGCCTTTGCGGGCTTGGTTTTATAATCACCGATAAATATCCCCTTTTTAATTCTTCGAAGGAGGTCGGGTTTCACCAATTTATTTAAACCAACCAAATATTCTTTTTCGTGCTCGTACTTTGGATTCAAAAGTCGGTCGACAACTCGGCCGTCGTTCGTTAAAAGAATCAATCCTTTAGAGTCCATATCTAATCTTCCTACCGGAAAAAGATCTTGATATTCTCTTGGTAAAATGTCGGCGATGCTTTGCTGACCTTCTTCCTGGGCACTATGAGTCACGATTCCCATAGGCTTGTTATACATAAAATATTTATATTTGCTTTCAATATCCGCAACCTCAACCCGATCACTTTCGGTGACTTTTTGTCCAAGTTTTGCCGGTCGGCCGTTAATCAAAACCAAGCCTCTTTCTATTAGGTCATCGGCTTTTTTGCGGGTGCAGATTTTGTGATCCGCGAGGTATTTGTTGATGCGCACTCCTTCTTGCATGGAGGTAGAATAGCAGACTATTTGCTTTTTTGCTACTTTGTGGCGTTATATAGTGCTAAGACTTCGGCGGCGGAAAGCGCACGGTTATACACACGGACGTCGTCGATTTGACCAAAAAATGGGTCCGGTCCGCCGATAGATGAACGGTCGTCATACCCAATCGACATCCCCGTTGTATTGGTTGCTCCAACCGCCGCTCCGGAACTCACAAATAGTCCATCGATATAAATTGATAGTATTCCCGCACCTTTCACGGCAGTCACAAAACGAAATCGTCCACTACCAACGTCTCCACCACCCGCATATCCGCCACCGTTGTTCCACGACCATTCTGGTGCGTGATTTGATTGAGTCGTAAAACGAAATTGATTAGTCGCCAAAATAGTTCTATAGCCGGCACCTGAATCACGATTGATCCAGGCGGAGATGCTCATATCGCCAGTTGGCATTGATGTTAAGGAACTAACCTGCGCCACCGTTCCTCCATCAAAATAACCGGCATATGAGCCAACAACTTTTTGGGTTGTAAAATATGAAGAACCACCGCTAAAAACAGTGTCGTTTCCATTGCCACTTGAATCCCTTGCGACAGTTCCGCTTCCCTCATCAAACTTCCAGTAACCTGCCAAACCATTTGGATTATACAATGGAGATAGATTTAGATTATTCCCCATGCCTATAACTCCCGGATAATTTTGTATGTGCGGACTAGTTGAAAGTTCTGCTTTTTGTTTTGCTGATTCTGGGATAGCAGTAAGAATCCAAGAACCACCAGAGACATAGGTATAATAATTTCCGGTTGAAGTAGTATTTTGCGGATCAATTGGAAGCTGCGAAATTGGACTATTGGATGATATGCGTTGAAAGTTAACCGGAATCCAGCCGGTGCCGTTTGTGTTTCTTAAATTTGCAGTTGAAACACAGTTATATGTGTAGCCTGCCGGTAAAGCCGGTAGCCCCCAAGAGCCGCAAGTAGAAGACGAATTATCAGGGAGAGACACGTAAACCACAGTCGATGTTCCCATAAACCCTGAAGTAACATCTGCAGAGAAAAGATTAAGAGCGGTGTTGATTGTGGCGATATCTGAGAGTCGGTTGCTATCACGAGCTTGTTTGAGTAATTCTGCTGGATTGAGGGTCATTACGACGACGACCGAAAGAATTGCGACGAGGGCGAGGACTACTAGGAGCTCGATGAGGGTGAAGGAAGATCTGGATTGCCCAATCAAGTTGGACAATGACAAACTGAGTTTTGTTTTTTGGTTAAAGTTATCAGTCATTGGTTATAGGTGATAAGTTATAAGTGTCTTATTTTCTATTATAAATTCCAATTAGCTCTGTTTTCTCCAAAAGACCTTTGGATATTATTTCGTTTTCTAATTCTACTCCAGAAATATTATTATCGACAGTCAAAATCCCCTTCATGGCGAATAATTTGAACCGATAATGATGATCTACCCCATTACTTGGACATGGACCTCCGTAGCCAACTTTGCCAAAATCATTTTTCCCTTCGATCGCTTCGTCGGGAGCAATTCCTTCGTTGATTTTATTTCTCTTGGGAGAGATATTCCAAACTGCCCAATGTAGAAATGTTTTTCCACCGATGGAATCCGGATCATCAACTATTAAAGCTAAAGAAACCGTTCCTTCCGGAATATCTATAAACTCAAGCTCCGGATTGATATTCTCTCCGTCACAAGTGAATTTACTTGGGATTCTCTCGCCTTCTTTAAAAGCTTGGCTTTCGATACGCATTTATTGATTATATCAATTGAACGCCTCTTAGCCCAGCCCTGATCAAGCACATAAATTATGTACTCGATCCGCTACTGGACAAGTCCAGCGCGGAACTCTCGCAGTATTTCTATCGGCAAGGATTCCCCTGGCTTGGTTTTGCCGGGATAGCGCCAGGCGCTAATCACTTTTCTTCCGATTTTATCATCCTGCACCATCGCCCAAATCTCATAAGAGTTTTTAGGACCCTTATTGGTCTGCATTACAGCGATGGTTTTTGGCGCTATTCCATACTCAACTCTCTCGGGAGAATTTATTATCCTTCTTATTCTACCTTCGGTTAAACGATAGAAATTCATCTTGGAGCGCGAATGAGCAGTCCATTGAATGCCGCTCTTGCTAACCAATTTGTTAAACGGTTTTTTCGTGGCGAAGTTTTGCATCATTGGCGGAGTTGCGGTATGCGCAGTAGTCGCAATCATCTCCCTTCTCAGGGATAGTCGCACTGTCTAAACATTTTTTGATTTTAAGTATTGCCGGTTCAATCCATTCAGTGTGTCCTTCGTATGGAATCAATTTAATATCGAATTCCAGCTTGGCGTCAAAAGCGGCTTTATCCGCATCTCCGTTGCAGTAAACAAAATAACCGGTATCGGATACATTAAACCCGTTCTGACGGAATAACCACTGATAAATTTCCATCTGACGCTTATAGCCGATCTGCCATTCAGCGTCCAGATTTACCTCTTCCTCTTTAGAAGTAGCTTTATAGTCTACGATAATTAATTCTTCTTTTGGATTTTGCCAAACATCGTCAACGCCTCCAGTTATGATTAAATTTGTTTCTTTATGCAGAAAAGTTATTCCTCTTCTTAAGGAATCGCGCCACTCATCCATTTTAGGATGATCAAATGGAACTGCAGCTACTCCATAACTTTCCATTAGCGGATGAGGTGTTCCTTCGGCGCGGTGAACATCAAATTCTTTTTTAAGCAATTTATCTACTGCAGAATTTAGACTGAACGGAAATCCCGGTGGTCTTTGAACTCCAAGTTTCCTATCAAAATAAAAACACTGCGGACAATTTAAAAATAAATCAATTTTACTGCGGCTAAGTCGAAAAGGCTCGCTGCTTTGCGGGTTATATAAATTTTTAACTCGTTGTGGATTGTAGTAGTCGGACATGATTATAATTATACCAATATACTAATGTGTACGAATGATACTAATAATACGAATGGTAAGTACAAAATTAAATTATTGACCTTTGGATTGGCGGTAAAGTTCTAAACCGCCATAAAGGCCTCCCCAATCACCTAAGGATGCAAGCTCGATTAGTGGTGCTTGTGGGAGAATTTTCGTGAACTGCTTCACATACTGCCTAACACTTTCAATTGGTATACCAACTCTTTTCATCATGCTTCCGCCGATAACCAAAATATCCGGCGACCAGTGAATTAAAGTGTTGTTTACCCCGTACGAAAGATGCTTGGCTAGATCGTCCCAGACTTTTGGATCGGCAATTTCATACGGCTTCATTTTATATCGAAGCTCGATATCTCTACCGGAGACATATGACTCTAAGTGACCATTTACTCCACATGCCGTGCAGGCTGGTCCGTCAAAATTTATTATTTGGTGTCCCGGCTCAAAGCCAAGCGCATTTTCATCAATTTTCCCATTCACGATTCTGGCGCCACCAACACCAGTTGAAACAGTCATGTAGGCGACAATTCTATGCCCTTTTCCGGTTCCGTTTACAGCTTCACCTAAGCCGACGAGCGCGGTGTCATTCTCGAGTATCACTAGTCCATCACCAGCGATTTTCTGGAGCTCCTCTTTCAATGGCTTCCATGCCCATTCAACCAAATTTGGCGCTCGCGAAAGCTCCGTTCTTTGCTTGTTCAGTGGTCCCGGCGCTCCACCAACCAAAGCATCAACTTTTTCTCTTCCGGCAATTTGCTTTATTGTTTTGCCGAGAAGACTCATCCCTTCCTCAAAATTTTGAGGTGTGTCATATACTATTGGCTCTCCAATAAATTCTTTCCCGTCCGCTGAACCGACAACTCTGGTTTTCGTTCCTCCCACATCAAATACAATTATCATTTTAGTTCTTTATTTTTTGTTTGAATTCTTCAAGCACGACAACCTTTTCTGGATCAACCCCTTTATCTTTTGAGAGCTTAATGCTTACAAAATCAGCAAGGATTATTCCGCCTAAAATTTTCTCTAATCTACTGTTCCCAAAAAGTTCGAATGCGGTCTGCGGAATTTTGAAACTGTCGTTGATTTCCATTAAAACTTTCATTCTTTTTGCGACCCGACTATTGCCTTCGCTGTCCATAATAAACACCGGGAAAAAAGCGCTTCTTGCTTTCTCGTCCTCCAGATATTCTATCTCGTTGTGATTCGCTTCGGGAATGCAGTTTGAAAACGCAGGGTGCTTCGCATTTTCGTTGAGCTTTATCTTCCAAATGTAGCCAACTGCAGAATTGCGGTTTGAGGTATAGATTAAAAACGGCTTACCCGCGGAAAGTTCAGCTATTTTCTCACCTGCCTCTTTGAATTTCAAAGGATCCAAGTTTTTTATTGTTTCGGTAATCTCGTAATTTAAATCTTCGCTAACTATCACCGACATTGCCTTCAAAAAATATCCGAGAGCCATTCTTGGCTGAATGCCGGAAGGTAAAATTATATGTGGAATTCCGAATTCTTTAGCTTTTTCGAGCAGTTCGCCACCGGAAGTAATTACAAATAAGTTTAGTTTCGAATCTTTTGCGATCATAAATCCATCTAAGACTTCTTCAGTATTTCCGGAATAGGAACTAAAAATGTGTAGCCTCTCTTCCGCTTGCCACGGCATAAAATCAGGCAATCCGTAAGTGCGGTGAATAATTAAATTAATATTGTGGAAAACCCCACGTAAAATATCCCCGACCAAAGCCGAGCCTCCCATTCCGTGTAAAATATATTTATTTTTCTTTATAAAATTATTCGCATTGATAATTTCCGGCGCAAAATCCAACTGTTTTTTGAAATCTAAAATTTGCTCTTCAATCATAGAGTAATTTTAAGCTATTCATAAAATAAAACCAAGGTGCTCATCCTTTGTAATTCTGAGGGGTCGTTGTTGAATTTCTCCTGCGGAAATTCACAACTGTCCCTCGGCTATTTTATTTCCGCCTTCGGCGGAAAACCGAGCTAAAATAGCCTGCGGGACACCCCTCAGAATTAAAGGATTCGCTAGTGGAAAGGAAAAAATGAGGATTACACTAAAATGCTTTAGCCTGTTAGTTTGGTTCTGGCGATATAAAAGACTATAAATG
>CAZTBQ010000037.1:0-5771 GCA_964612445.1 uncultured Candidatus Saccharibacteria bacterium
GAAATTGAGGCGATTAAGAAGTATGTGCGGGCGGCGAATTATATTTCTGCTGCGCAGATATATTTACAGAATAATTTTTTGTTGAATAATAGACTAACCTTTGCGGATATTAAGCCGCGCCTCTTAGGTCATTGGGGAACTTGTCCGGGAATAAATTTCTTATACGCGAATTTAAATTATTTGGTAAAGAAGCACGATTTCGAATCTCTATTTATTTTGGGTCCCGGCCACGGATTTCCGGCGCTTCAGGCAAATTTATTTATAGAGGGGACTTTGGGTAAGTATTACAGCCAGGCTACACAAAACGAATCGGGGCTGGGATATATTTGTAAAAATTTTAGTTGGCCGTACGGATTTCCTAGTCATAGCAATCCTGGAGCTCCGGGAGTTATTTTGGAAGGTGGCGAGTTGGGTTATTCGCTTTCCACTGCTTATGGATCGGTTTTGGATAATCCGGAATTAATTACTTTTTGCATGATGGGCGATGGAGAGGCGGAGACCGGACCGCTTGCGACTTCGTGGCATTTAAATAAATTAATTAATCCTGCTAAAGATGGCGCGGTTTTGCCGGTTTTGCATTTGAATGGATACAAGATTTCTGGGCCGACATTTTTTGGGAGGATGAGCAAAAAGGATTTGAAAGATTTATTTTCCGGATACGGGTACGAGCCGATGTTTATTTCCGGAAAAAACATTTATGAGAAAGCAGAAGAAGTTTTGGAGGATGCTTATCGGAAGATTAGGAAGATTCAGGATTTTGCGCGTAGTGGAATTTTGAAAGTTCCGGCAAGGTTCCCAATGATAATTTTGGAGACGCCAAAGGGCTGGACGGGGATTAAAAAGCTTCACGAACAAAAAATAGAAGGGAATTGTTTGTCGCACCAAGTAACCGCGCCGCTAGCTAAGTCCGAGAAGGTTGAATTGAATGCTTTACATTCCTGGTTAGAGAGTTATGAATTTGGTTTGCTTTTTGATGCGGACCTAGGATTCTCTCAAGATATTTTATCTATCTTGCCTAGGGCAGGAAAAAGAATAGGTGAGAGTCGACATGCACACGGCGGAACGATAGTTAAAAAATTAGTTTTACCATCGATTGAAGAATTTTCAGAAGATGCCGAAGTTCCAGGAACAATCGGGTCGAGTTCAATGCGTAGAGTTGGCGCATATCTGAATAAGGTTTTTGAATTGAACAGCGAGAATCAGAATTTTAGATTAATGTCGCCGGATGAAACTTATTCCAATAAGCTTGATGAGGTTTTTAAAACTACCAAAAGAGTTTTTGGATTGCCGATTGAGAAGTGGGATAAGGACTTAGCAAAAGACGGCAGAGTTATGGAGTGCTTATCAGAGCATAATTTACAAGGTCTTTTACAAGGATATGTTTTGACCGGACGGCATGCGATTTTTGCATCATACGAGGCATTCATACAAATTGTTTCCAGCATGGTTGATCAGTATGCGAAATTTTTGACGGTAGCGCGCGAAACTCATTGGAGAGGAGAGATTCCATCACTTAATTATATTTTAACTTCTTCCGGCTGGAGACAGGAACACAATGGTTTTTCTCATCAAAATCCCGGATTTATCGATGGTATTTTAAAGCGACAAGGTTCCTTCGCAAACGTTTATTTTCCTCCGGACGGGAACAGCTCTTTAGCAGTAATTAAAAAAATGTTGGAGTCCCGGTCGGAAATAAATTTATTGGTTGCGGGCAAGACGCAAGAACCGCGATGGTTAACTCCAGAGTTGGCGGAAAAAGAATTGGAGGCAGGAGCGATGATTTGGGATTTCGCTAGCGATGAAAACCCAGATATTGTTTTGGTGGGTATTGGTGACTACTTAACCAAAGAAGCCTTGGCGGCGATTGATTTGGTTAAATGGGAATTGCCGGAAGTAAGGATGAGATTTGTAAATATTATTCGTCTTTCAGCGGCGGGGATAATCAATCACAATAGTTCGGCGCAAAAGTTTTACGATTTATTTACCAAAGATAAACCGGTTATATTTAATTTTCATGGCTACCCACAGACTTTAAAGCAAATGCTTTTTGATACAAAAGAAGATGTGTCAAGATTTTCGGTTCATGGTTATATCGAGAACGGCTCAACTACAACTCCTTTCGACATGCAAGTAAGGAATCGTACCAGCAGGTATCATCTTGCCAGAGAAATTTTCTCTTTAGTCGAAAAATCGGGTAAAATAAATACAGAGAAGAGAAAAGAGCTGGATCGAAAATATGATGAGAAATTGGAAGAACATTGGGAATATATCAAGAAGAATGGTGTCGATATGCAGGAAATAGAAAATTGGCAATGGAAAAAAAATATTTAGCAGTTAATAATGGGAGCTCTTCGAAGAAATATGCGCTTTATTCGGAAAAGAATGAGGTGTGTAGATTAAACTTGGAAAAAACCGAAGGAAAATTTTTGTTTTCTTGGGGTGGGGCTATTGGAGTTGGGAGAAATGAAATTACCGAGGAAGAATATCGAGACGGAGTAAAGTTTGTTTTGAATTTCTTTTTATCCAAAAAATTTATTAAGGACCCTTCGGAAATTTCGGCAATTGGGCTTAGAGTTGTTGCTCCGGGAGAATTTTTTATAGAAAACAAAATTATTGATTTGGAATACGAAATAAAATTAAAAGAGGTTTCTGAACGAGCTCCACTCCACACCGGACCGATAATTGCGGAGCTTCAGTCTTTGAAATTGCATCTTGATGGCATTCCAATTTATGCGGTTTCCGATAGCGCTTTTCATTCAACTTTGAACGATGTCGCCAGAGAATATAGTTTTCCGCGACAGGCTGCGAATACATTTGGTTTAAGAAGGTTTGGATTTCATGGAATTTCTTTGATGTCTACGATTGAGAAGCTTTCCGATCGAAAAGAGCTGAAAGATAGGGTGATCGTTTGTCATCTTGGAAGTGGCTCAAGCATTACTGCTTTAAAGGACGGAAAATCAGTCGATACTTCTATGGGCTTCACGCCTTTGGAAGGATTACCAATGGGAACGCGCATTGGCGATGTGGACGCGGGCGCGGTATTAGAGTTGGCGCGCAAATTGCAGCTATCTATGGATGATTTAGAAAACTATTTAAACAAAGAGTGCGGATTAAAAGGTTTGAGCGGGGGCGTGGCGGATGTAAAAAGCTTATTAAGGCTTCAGGATGAAGGTGATTCATCGGCAAAATTCGCTTTGGACTATTTTATATATAGGATTTCCAAATATATCGGTTCATATTGCGTTGCCTTGGGTGGAGTAGATGCTCTCGTGTTTACCGGAGCGATAGGCGAGCGTTCTCCGGTTGTTCGGGTAAAAATTTTGCGGCATTTAAAATTTCTGGGGATTAATTTCGACGAAAGTAAAAATTCAGAGAATGTTGGAGAGGATATGGATATATCCAGCGTAGACTCAACGGCAAAAGTTTGGGTGTTGACCGCAAATGAGATGCGTCAAATTGCTATTGAGGCTATCAAATTAAATATATAATGGTAAAGATATTTTTGACTTTAACAATTTTTGCAGTGCTGCTTTCTGGTGGATATTATTATTTTATTGCGAGAGGCGATAATGGATTGGATAAGGCTAGCGTTTCCAATTTCTTGGCAAAGTTAAATTTTTTGGAAAAGTTGGAGATATCTAAAAAGAGTGAAGAGATAGGAAAAACTGCGCAGGATATAAAAGTAAAAACAGAAGATATATTTGCTGGAATTTCTAAAAGTTTTAGCGCAACCGTTAATAAAGTTTCGAGTACGGTTTCATTGTTTGATGACGAAGTGAAAAATAATGAGCTTAAGCAGTTTATTTCGTCTGTAGGAGTGTCCTCTAACGACGACTCTTCTTTGGGAAATAAAAATGAATACAGCGTATGTACAAATTTTAGATTAAACGAGCCCATTTCTTATTCGATCCAAAGTCCATCCGGATTGACTGGTGCGTCCTCTTATTTCATCGACTGGGGTGATGGTGGTTCGGAGAATAATATTTTTGTCACCGGCACCGCGCAAGTTTCTCATATTTATGCTACCGCGGGGGAATTTATCACAAAATTTAAGGTCGAAAGTAATGAATATTCCGCCGAAGTTTTAAAAAAAGTTTGTATAAAATAATAATTATGGATAAAAAAATGATTTTAATTGGGTTGGTTGTTTTGGTTTTGATTTTTATTGGAGCATTTTTTATTTTCGACAAGGAGGGAGACAAAATTTCTGAAGGGCAGGAGGTTGTTGATGAGCAAGCGACCAGTACTCCGACAAATTCTGTTTCGGAATCCGGAACTGTTGCACCTGTCGTAAAAAAAATTAGCTATGAACAAGCTTTAATAACTTATTCTGATAAAAGATTTCAATTCGACAACCTTTGTCAAGCAAGTCCGGCGCAACGAGTTATAAAAAATAACACAGAGATCATGTTAGACAACCGCGCGAATGTTTCGAGGTTAATTTATATTGATGGATCAAGATATTCATTGACCGCTTATGGGTTCAAGATAGTCAAATTATATAGCAATAATCTACCTCATACGACGATTATTGATTGCGGAACCGGAAAAAATTCTGCGAAAGTAATTTTAAATTAAAAAATAGATTCCTAGAAAATAATTTATTAAAAATAAATATTTTCAGAATTATTTTTTAAAATTTTGATTTATGCACAGCCTAAATTGAATTCGATTTGCTATAATTAAGTTAGAAAAGAAAGGAAAGGTCGTTCATTAAAAAAAATAATTTCAAAATGGCAGCAAAAAAGAAGGCAAAGAAGCCAGCTAAGAAGGCAAAGAAAGTTGCAAAGAAAAAAAAGGCAACCAAAAAGCGAAAGTAATTTCGTAAAAACCGTCCCGCGATACGCGGGACGGTTTTTGTTTAAGGGTCTGCGAGAATATTTTTTATCTGCCAGCAAAATAATATAATCACCACATAACATATATGTTATGTGGTGATTATATTAGAAGATTCAAAGGTTCGCATTATTGTTTGGATTTGAGATTTCTACTAAATATGGCCGAATTGGTCCAGGATGGTAGTTTCTGTAAATAAATAAATATTTTGCTTAATGCCATATTAGGTATTAAGCAAAAAATAGTAGATTCTATTATTGTGAGGGAGTTTTGTGTGACGTAAATTCTGGGGGGGGGCGGGTACGTGACTCGGGAATTAAAAAATAAATTTGGCAATTATAACCGACACGAATGAAGTTATGGTTTCAACGAGTATCGCTCCTTTGGGATTGTTGTTAAAATGTTTTTTGGAGTGACAAAAAAGGTGAAATCTTTGGAGTGTGGTTAGGGGTTCTTTTCGGATTTTGAAATAGGCAAACTGGAGCGCATCCGGTAAAGTTCCAAAGAATGCGTAAAGTGCTATTGTCCAGTTGATTTCTAAATTTGGACCGTTAAAAAACAATTGAGCAAAGATTAAGCCAAGAAAGAAGTCTGCGCCGATTTTAAGTAGATCAAATAAAAAACTTTTATTAATTAGAATGTCATTGTTTAGCGGATTATTTTCATCTTTATATTTTGAGCGAAGTGAGTAGTGGCCGTGGCGGATTGCGTCAACCGCAAAGTGGCTAAGAAACGCAAAAATTATTCCAAACCAAATATTGCTTTTACCAATGACTTTTCCTACGGCGGCGCCGACGATGGCGTGAGTTAAGAGGGTCATGCGAAATATGATAAGCGGGAGGCGGGGATTGTGCAAGCGGACTCGCCTTCCTAATTTTAAGGGGTCGGAGTCCTCGTCTTCTAGCAGACGAGGCACCTATAGCTCATTATTTTCA
>CAZTBQ010000038.1:0-1830 GCA_964612445.1 uncultured Candidatus Saccharibacteria bacterium
CGGCGTCCTCCACGCGCTGCTTCAATTCTTTTTGGGCGGACTCGGTCGGAGCGCCAACTTTGATTACGGCAACTCCTCCGGATAATTTTCCAAGCCTCTCCTGCATCTTTTCTTTGTCGAAATCGGAATCGGTCTTTTGGATTTGAGCTTTAATCTGCTTAATACGATCGTCGATTATTTTCTTGTCACCCTTGCCGCCAACGATTGTGGTTAAATCTTTTGTGGCAATAACTTTAGTGGCGTGACCCAAATCGGCTAATTCAACATTCTCAAATTTCTTGCCAACCTCTTCAGAGATAAACGTTCCACCGGTCAAAACGGCAATATCTTGGAGCATTTCTTTTCTTCTGTCGCCAAAGCCAGGAGCTTTAACTGCGAGAACACTAAAGATTCCACGGAGCTTATTAACTATCAAAGTGGCTAAGGCTTCTCCTTCAATTTCTTCGGCGACCAAAAGCAATTCTTTCTTGCCACTCTGCACAACTTTTTCCAAAACTGGCAAAAGCTCACTAATCGCAGAAATTTTCTTATCGGTTACTAAAATATACGGATCATCAAGAACAGCTTCCATTCTTTCCTGGTTGGTCACCATATATTGAGAAATGTAACCACGATCGAATTGCATTCCTTCAACCATGTCGTAGGAATTTCCAATCGTATTTGAATCCTCAATCGAGACAACTCCCTCTTTGCCAACCTTAACCATTACTTCGGAAATTAAAGTGCCAATCTCTTTATCCTTGGCGGAAAGAGTAGCAACTTCTTCGATTTTCTTGGCATCGTTGATCAACTCTTTTTGAGATTCTAAATTTTTAACAACCAACTCGCTTCCCTTTTTAAGTTCTTCGGCAAGCTGAATGACGTTAAATCCTTTTTCGCGAATTACTTTTTCGCCTTCGTCGATTATGGCCTGGGCCAAAACAACTGAGGTGGTTGTTCCGTCGCCGACGTTGTCGTTAGTTTTATCTGCGGCCTGTTTTATAAATTCCGCTCCAAGATTTTCGTATTTATTTTCCAATTCAATTTCCTTGGCAACAGTTACGCCATCAAAAGTAACCTGCGGAGCGCCGTAGGTTTTTTCAATTACAACCGCTCTTCCACGAGGACCCAAAGTCATCTTCACCGCCTCAGCGAGTTTGTCGATTCCTTTTTTTAACGCAATTCGTGCGTCTTCGTTAAATTTAATTTCCTTTGCCATGATTTCCCAAGAGCGAAGCGATTGGCTGAAATCATGAGCACCTCGCCGTAGCGAATATTTCGCGAAGGCGGGTAGCCAGCCAACAGCTCACTCAAAATTTATTTTCTCGACTTGGTTTATTTTTATTCTTGTACTATCGCCAAGATATCCGTTTCCTCCGCGATTAAATATTTCTTTCCTTCTAATTCAACTTCATCCGGACCGTATTTTTTAAATAAAACTGTGTCGCCAACCTTTACAGACATCGGCATACGCTCTCCTTTTTCGTTTAACTTCCCTTCGCCAACTGCAACTACTTTTGCCATCGTTGGTTTTTCTTTTTCGGCAGTCTCCGGCAAAACAATACCGGATTTGGTTGTTTTTTCCTCCTCTACTGCCTCGAGGATTAAATTATTTGATAATGGTTTTAACTTCATGTTTGTTTTCTAGTCCGCCTTCGCCAGCTGGCGAATTGCGGATTAGCACTCGTGACCTTTGCCTGCTAATGATAGCAAAAAGAAACGGCTCGTCAAACGGCATAAAAAAGCCGCGCTTGCGGCGCGGGCGATGTATGGTTTTCGACCAAGATTAATCAATATGGCGACAAGAGTCAGGAGGGCAATAACCCCGAGAAACAAGGCGAGAATCTGCCA
>CAZTBQ010000038.1:1930-5671 GCA_964612445.1 uncultured Candidatus Saccharibacteria bacterium
AAAAAAGCCCCTCAATGAGGGGGGTTTTTCTTTTTCGGAGTAACGATCCTTTCATTCCAAGAAAATTTGCACTTGTCGCACTCGTAATAGTGCATTTCTTGAGCCGGGAACTTTCCACGTGCGGGGAAAGTGTGAATTACCTCATGCCCGTCACTCTTGCATTTCGGACACCTGCGAATCGGAAGATTGTAAACGACAATAATCAGCAAAAGTGCTGCGGCGATTATGAGCAGGATTCCTGCGTTGCTCATCTACTTCTCACCGACCGTTGCGCGACGGAAAGATCATGTCTGCCAGAGCCGTGACGCCGTCCGTCGAGGCATAGAAAGCGACCTCGGCGACAGTGGCCAAGAATTTCATGAGACACTTCATTTCGTCCTCCTTTGAACTTCCCTCACCATACAACTAAACCAGTATTTTGGCAAGGATATTTAAAAACCGCCAATGGCGGTTTTTAAGATTTTCTTAATGCTTGCGGAGATGCTCATCGATGTTCAGAACTGCTTTAGTTCCGTCACCGGCGGAAATATTATTCTGTTTATAGAGAACGTCGGAGACATCGCCCACTGCCCAAATTCCTGGATTAGATGTTTCTTGTGTTTGATGGTTCACAATCACCTCCCCTCTTTCGTTGATGTTTACCAACCCTTTAACTATTTCGGAATTTGGCATTGAGCCAATTTCTACGAATACTCCTTCAACTGCTAAGTCCCTAATCTCGCCAGAAATTTTATCTTTATATTTTAGAGAGCTAACAAACTTATCTCCTAAAATTTCCTGCGGCTCGGCATTATAAATTATTTCAACTTTTGGATTAGCTTTTACTTTCTCTTGAGTAACCTGATCTCCTTTGAGCGCGTCGGAACGAACCATTAAATAAATTTTTGCGGCATAAGGGAAAAGGTCGTGTACCGATTCCAGACCGGCGTTCCCTCCGCCAACAACTGCGACAGCTTTATCCTTAAAAATCGGCGCATCGCAGGTTGAGCAGAATACTACTCCTTTGCCGTCGAATGCGTCTTCGCCAGGGATTCCCAACCTTCGTCTTCTGCTTCCGCACGCCAGAAGTATAAATTTGGTTTGTAAATCTTTTCCCTCGCGAGTTTTAACGTTAAAACTTCCGTCATCGTTTTTGCTTATTGCGGTTGCAAGATCTCCTTCAATAATTTCGATGTCATTCGAAAAAACTTTTAAATGATTTTCCAACTGTTTTGCCAAATCAAAGCCGGAGATTGTTGGCGTTCCAATCCAGTTTTGGATTTCAGTCGAAACAATTGATTGACCGCCGAAAGATTCGGCGATAATCGCTGATTTTAATTTTTTTCTGGCAGAATAAATTCCGGCCGAAACTCCGGCTGGTCCGCCGCCAATAATGATTAAATCGTACATCTATTAATATACTCTCCTCTCGAGCGACTGAATCGAGAGACTTATTCTATCTCTTTTTTGTCCGCAAAAAGATCCCAAATATAAGTGCTGGCAAGCATTAAACCAACCAGTACAGAGCTCCATTTTGCTAGCGACACCTCAGAGAAGCCCAACACCCAAGGGGAAATTATCAACCAAGCTCCAGAGATTAATCCAACCCACTTAGGATTCATTTTTATTAATTATAATTCAGAAAGCTGTTTTTCGATTTCTGTCTGGAATACGCCGAATGGCTGGGCTCCAACGATTTTAGTCTGTCCAACGAAAACAGTTGGCGTTGAATTTACCTGCAAAGCGGTCGCTCCGGTTCCGATATCTTTAACTTCGGCACTGTATTTTTTGCTATCGACGCAAGATGTAAACGCATCCACGTCGCTCATTCCAATCTGCTTGGCTAAACTTACAAACAGGCTCTTTGTTAAATTGCCGTTATTCTCGGCTCCATCTTTAATTTCGGCGTCGTAAAGCGCGTCATGAAACGCCCAAAAGCTCTTTTGATCCTTGGAACACTCAGCGGCTTCAGCGGCAGCGACGCTCTCCGGTCCCAAAAATGCCAAATCGCGATAGATAACTTTTACCTTTCCGGTTTTAACATATGCTTCACGAATTTCTTTTCCGGTAGTCTCATAGAATCTCCCACAGAACGGGCACTGAAAATCTGCGTATTCTACAATTGTTATTGGAGCATCAGGGTCTCCCATTATTACGTCTCTCTCTCCAATTTTTAGAACATCTGCAGCTGCGCCCAACCCTCCACCGTTCCCGGTGTTGATAGTTCCAGGACCTCCGCCTGATTTACCAAACCACCCGGCGTTCGAGGCAACGATTGATAGCCCTATTAATACTCCAGCAACCAGAATAGAAGCTGGCACCATATAATCTTTTTGTTTTTTGTTGTGTGTTGTTTCTTCCATACAGTTAACTTTATGGGCTAGAGAATAATTGTCAAACGTGTTTGGGGAGTAAACCCCCACGCCATAATCATGCGAATCGGATTACTTGCCGTAGGCAACGCTTGATTTGGTGTGGGGGTAAAAAAATTCCCCATCAGCCTCCGTCTTCGCCGGCTGGCGAATGACGGATGGCGGAAAGGGGTTAAAAAATTAAAGCTTGTCCATCTTTAGGAACTTGAGTCCTTGTGCGAGAGGATCTTCTGAGCCACAAGGCATTTCCGGCGCTGGCGCCTTAACGCATTTCAAAGAAGTCGCCTTCTTATTTTCCGAAAAATACTCCCTCGAGTGAGGAATCATCTGCGGAGTGGGCGGCAGGGCAACCTTGCGACGAACTCGCCCGAGCGAAGAAACGGTCGCCATGTGATCCACCGAAGACCTTCCGGTCAAGCGGATTCGGCAGGAGTCCTGACGGACAACCAGCACTTCCCCTGTTCCGGTTGGCGGATAGATAAACTGGACACTCACGAAATGAATTCCGTTTTCGACGAAAGTGGCGGTGACGATGCCAAACTTCTGCATCGCGGGGATATTCCCGCCGTGATAGCACCCCTCGCCAACCGCAACCGCGACTTCTTTGCCAGACCAGGAGTCAGGATCATCAGAGACATCTTCATTCCTGGCGAACCTGCGCATCATGGAACTGGTTGCCCAACTTTGGAACCAGGCGCTAAGGCGCGGAATCAACGCCGACTCGGAAACGATTCCGATAATCGTCAAAATCACCGGCAAAATTACCAAGGCAATCCACTTCGAAATCCCAAAGAGTCCAAGGAACCCGTCCAAAACGCCCCAAGCCCAGGAACCCAACGAAAAAATGATTCCGGCCACGACAGAGAGCCAAAGCCCCCGCTTGAGGCCGCTGAAGAGTTTGCCCATAACTGTTCCTCCTTCTAATTTTCAAGTATTTGAACTGGCGATATTCTGACACATATTTTGATATTTGTAAATTGCGCCCCAAAAACTGACGTTGTCGCAAAACTGCTGACAAACCACGATTTTCAATATAAACTTAGCGTAATGTCAAAAGCCAAGAAAACCATACTCTTTTTAGGCGACGTGGTCCTGCTTTATGTCTCTTTGGCGATAGCGGTTGTTTTGAGATATCGAGAAGTAAGCTTCGATGAACACTTAAGAGCCCACATTCTCCCCTTTTCGATAATATTTATATTTTGGCTATTGATTTTTTATGTGACCGATTTATATCGACACCCGGTTTTTAGAAGCAGAGGCCGATTACTTGGAGCGCTAACGACATCTGTTGCCCTTGCGACCGCCATATCAGTTCTGGTCTTTTATCTATTTGGTACATTTTTTGCCTTAACTCCGAAAACTAACTTGGCTTTATTCGCGGGAGTATTCC
>CAZTBQ010000039.1:0-5362 GCA_964612445.1 uncultured Candidatus Saccharibacteria bacterium
TATTTTCAATTTTAATATCAATGTCTTGCAGCTCTTTAACTAAGCGAATAGTTTCTTCAATGATCGTTAGGTTTTTTAAACCCAAGAAATCGATTTTTAAAAGTCCCAAGTCTTCAATCGCGTGCATTTCAAACTGACTAATAATAATGTCCTTGTCTTGGGGAGCGAATTGCAAAGGAACTCGTTCGTCTAAGGGTTCGCGAGCGATAACCGTTCCGCAAGCGTGCACTGAAGCATGTCTAGCAACTCCCTCAAGGTGCATAGCCGCATCAATCAAGTTCTTGGCGTTCGCATCACTTTTATATAGAGCCTTTAGATCGTCGGTTTTCTCCAGCGCATCTTTTAATTTGGTGTTTGGAAGTCCAGGAATTAATTTGGCAATCTTGTCGCAGAAGCTGTAAGGAAGTCCCATGGCGCGTCCGGCGTCGCGAACTGCGGCGCGTGCCGCCATTGTTCCAAAAGTAATAATTTGGGCAACGTGGTCAGCTCCATATTTTTCACGAGCATATGCCAAAACTTCGTCACGACGAATATCCGCAAAATCGATATCGATATCCGGCATTTGAATGCGTTCCGGGTTTAAAAATCTTTCAAATAGAAGATCGTAGGTTAAAGGATCGATATCCGTAATTTTTAAAACATAAGAAACCAAACTGCCAGCAGCAGAGCCTCTTCCTGGGCCTACGGAAATTCCGTGATCCTTTGCCCAGTTGATTAGGTCTTGAACGATTAGGAAGTAGTCCTCAAACCCGGTTTTTTCTACGACGCTCATTTCGTACTCGATACGGTCGCGTACTTCTTTAGTTATTCCATTCGGATATCGTTCCGGCAATCTTTTTTCAACCAATTCGCGCAAATACACGCTAGCGGTTTTGCCATCCGGCTTTGGGAACTCCGGCAAAAGTGTTTTTCCCAATTCCAATTCAACATTACATCTGTCAGCAATTTTTTGAGTGTTATCTAATGCTTCTGGAACAAATCCTAACTTTTCCACCATTCTCTCTTGCGAGCACAAAGAAAAGTCATCAGTCTTCAAGCTTAGTCGGTCGTCGTCGGAAAGTTTATTACCGGTTTGAATCGCCAAAAGAATATCGTGATAGTGCCCATCTTCTGGATTTAGGTAGTGAAGATCTTGAGTAGCAACAAGTGGAATGCCGGTTTCTTTTGAGAGGCGAATTATTTCCGGCTCAATCTTTTCCGATTCCGGCAGATTCGGATGCTTTTGGATTTCAATAAAGAAATTATTTTCCCCGAAAATATCTTTATATTCTAAAGCAACTTTTTTTGCCTCTTCGAAGTTATCTGCCATCAACGCCTGATCAACTTCACCACCCAGGCAAGCAGAAAGCGCAATTAATCCTTCGCTGTGTTGTCTTAAAATTTCTTTATCAACTCTTGGTTTATAATAAAAACCTTCCAAGTGAGCCTTGGTTACAAGTTTAATTAAGTTTTTCCAACCAATATTATTTTCGGCTAAAAGAATTAAGTGGTAGTAGCGTTCGCCGGTTGTGTCTCTGTCTAAGCGGCTTTTAGGCGCAACATAAGTTTCAACTCCGAGTATCGGTTTTATGCCGGCTTTTTTTGCTTTTTTATAAAATTCTATTGCTCCATATAGGACTCCGTGATCGGTAAGTGCAATCGAGTCCATTCCGAGATCTTTAACTTTTTTAACTAAATCATCAATTTTTGGGAGACCATCCAATAGGGAATAATGACTGTGAGTGTGTAAGTGAATAAATTTTTGCATATTTTATATTTGGCTTACTTCGGTACCTTGGAGGCGTATCGGTTCAGCAATTTTACCTCTATATTCTACAGCATTTTTAGTATTGGCAAAAGAATTTACCCCCGCACCTAATTAGTCGCACTCTGGCAAGTCTCCCAGCGATTAATTAGGTGTGGGGGTGTACAGAAGAAGTAAAATTCGCTAAAATCACTAGTGTTTTAAGCCGCCTTAGCTTAGTGGTAAAGCAATGGTTTTGTAAACCATGTACGCGGGTCCGATTCCTGCAGGCGGCTCATTTATAAGTTGCACATTGTGTACCATTCTCAGTATACGGATATGGTATACTTATGATATGGATAAAAAGAAGTGTATAAATTGCGGGGCTGAATTCACAAACAGATGGCAGGCAAAATATTGCTCTAACAAGTGTCAATTTATCTTTCAGCGAAATAAATATATCGAAGACTGGAAAAAAGGAGATAAGAGTGGAAATGTAGGAATAACGGCAAGGAATATATCAACCAAACTAAGGAGATACCTTTTCGAAAAATATAATAACAAATGTTCGGAGTGTGGCTGGAATAAAAAGCATCCACAGTCAGGAAACATTCCTTTAGAGGTTGATCATATTGATGGAAATTCCGAAAATAATTTAGAAAACAATCTAAGGCTACTTTGCCCGAATTGTCACGCCCTAACCCCAAATTTTAAGAATTTAAATCACGGCAAGGGGCGACAGTGGAGAAGCAGAAAATATATTAAAAACAGAACAAGCTCCAGCTCAATGTTTTGACAATAACCGAAAAACTGGCATACTATTGCCAGTTAATTAAATCGGCCAAGGACGCAAGGAGAGGCAATGGAAAAGTTCAGAGGCTACAGGGCGGAATCGATTTCTTCCAGCCAGCTCCAGAAATTTTTTCTTTTTGTGATGGGAATTCGTTTCGATGAAGTTGTGGCTGCGCTGGGAGAATCTGCAAATAATGATTTTATTTATATTCCTTACTTCAGCGGAAGCAAGGGTAGGGGGTTGCGTGCACAATTTTGGGATTCTTCTCGTTTCGAGCGCATGAGTTGGTTGCCTGAAGAACCTATGCGCGTTGGACCTTTTGAGATTCCAAGGAAAATCAAACGCGTGAACGGTGTTGCTCCCGGAAGCATTATCTCAATTCGAAAGATATCCGGTTCGGGGAATAGGCTTTCAGTCGTTTCTCGAGGAATTGGTGCTAATAGCCCAAACTTTGATGTTTGCGTCTACCAGAAGGTCGGCCAAGAGAACTCTCGTTGGTTGGGAATGCTTAAGGATGTAGGAGCCAAGTTGACTCTTGAAGAAGATGAACAGTGGCAGCCTAATGCGGGGTCGTTCCTGTAAGATAATAATGGTTGGCGATAAGCCGCCATTTTTTTATTTTGAATTAATCAAGAATAAAAAAATCCGCCCGCGCAATTAAGCGGGGCGGATTTTTTTTATTTAGACAGTCGGAGCTGGAGTTTCTTCAGCTGGTGGCACAATGTCTTTGACTTTGGCCATCATAGCTTCTTTCATCGCTTCCGGAGTCATCTTTGCAACTTCCTCAGGATGAGTAGTGGTCGCATGAGCTGTTAGGTTCGTGACTGCTTCTTCTGCAGTTTCACCTTCGGCTACGAATGGGCAAGTAACACCCATATCCATACAAGAAATATTTTTCATAATATTTATTTATCGTTTTAAAGTGCGACCTTTATAATCTAAATACAATTTAGATATTAATAGTATACAGGAGTTGCTTGGCACCGCAAAGGCAGTTGTCAATAAAACTTTAAAATTCTAATGTTTATCCGGTATACCGGGTAAACATAATGTGCATGGTATGCCGAAAATGATATAATTTTGATATGACCAAGACGAGTAAGAAGACTAAGAAGGGGGCGATTAGAAGGGGGATGATTAAGAAGGATATTTTGGAGAAGTTATATTTTAAAGATGGGAAGTCGATGAAAGACATCGCACGGTATCTTGGTTGCTCCCAGCACAAGGTTGAGTATTGGATGCAGAAACATGTTCTAAAAATCCGCACAATCAGCGATGCCGTTTATCTTAAAAATAATCCAAACGGAGACCCGTTCAAATTTAATCCTCCAAAAAATATTAAAGATGCCGAGTTGTTTGGTTTTGGTCTGGGGTTGTATTGGGGAGAGGGGACAAAAGCAGACAAGGGAGCTGTCAGGCTTGGGAATTCAGACCATCTACTAATCGAGAAATTCATTCAATTTTTAACGAAAGTTTTTACGATTAAACGTTCCGACCTAAAATTTGGACTCCAGCTTTTTAATGACACCCCAAGCAACCAAGCTCTGGACTTTTGGCAGAAAAAACTTAAAATAGATAAAAGTCAGTTCTATAAGACCGTAGTCACTAAGTCTCGCGGAAACGGGACATATAAGAAGAAAAGTAAATACGGCGTTCTGACTGTTTATTATCACAACAGGAAATTGAGAGATCTGTTGGTTAATATGTTGCCGCGCACTGCGAATCTTTAGTAAAGTAGTGCCAATGTAGCTCAGTTGGTAGAGCAACTCCATGGTAGGTCGCAGAAAAGACCCTGCCCATCTGGTCAGTAATGATGAGATGAATCCCGAATAACGGTTAATATCCGCCGGCTGGCGGACAAGACCGTCCCGCCCTGGGCGGGCGAACGACTGACAAGGGTGCCCGATTTTTGGGCAAAGATACAGTCTAGCCCTCATATAATAAATAAATTGAGGTGTAAGCGAAGGAGTAGGTCGCCAGTTCAACTCTGGCCATTGGCTCATTAAAAAAACAACCGCGTTAGCGGTTGTTTTTTTTATGGCCAGAGTTGAACAGGAGCTCTCGCAGGTCTTGGAGCGAAGCGACTTAGAGATGCATAATCCCGCGTGTTCCGCGGGAGGGACTTTGCCGAAGGTCGAGCAGTGAAATTCTGGCTCATTCGTCATTAATAATGTAAGATATTTATCAAATGTTATCCTCCATAAAAAACCACCTGTTAGATGTCGCTGAAAAGAAGATGGCAAACAACGACCCATCTCATGATTTTTTGCATGCCAAAAGAGTTCTGATGCTTGCAGAAAATATTCACAAAAAAGAAGGTGGAGACATGGAAGTTTTGTTTCCAGCGGCGCTATTTCACGACGCGGTGATTTACCCTAAAAATGATCCAAAGAGTAAGCTTGCTCCAGAAGAAAGCGCAGAATTTATCTCTAAGGAGTTAGAGGTGACTAATAAATATCCTAGGGAAAAAATCGAGAAAGTTAAAACAGCAATCATGGAGTGCTCATTTTCGAAAGGGATAAAGCCAAGCAGCCTAGAATCCAAAATATTACAGGATGCAGATAGATTAGAAGCCACCGGAGCGATTTCAATTATGAGGACGTTCTCTTCGACTGGGCAAATGAGCAGGGCATTTTACCATTTTGATGATCCGTTTGCCAAAAGGAGGAGCCCGGATTCGCTTTTATATGCCTTAGACCTTTTTTATACTAGACTTCTGAAGGTTGGAAAGCTGATGAATACTAGGACCGCCAAGGAGATGGCTCAAAGAAGGACTAAGTTTTTAAAGGATTTTTTGACCGAACTGAGGCTGGAATTGGGTGGTAAATAGGTGAATTTTGCGGGGA
>CAZTBQ010000040.1:0-5224 GCA_964612445.1 uncultured Candidatus Saccharibacteria bacterium
ATACATTTGTATATTGGTATAATATTATTGAAACAAAAAAACACCGATGTGGTGTTATAAAAAAATTACCCCGTGTCGTGGGGTTTACGTCCAATTTTGACTCTAGGAAAGAGTTGCGAACTTTTGATCCTTCAGGATCGCGGAGTAATCCGTCTGTCGATTTCTCAGATGATTGGCATCCCGTTTTCGGAAAATGCCAGACATACAGAGAGTCGTACAGCCTTTCAACTCCTCGCGTTCGCGAAAGATCGGCTTTGGGCCGACCTAGGGGGCTTCGCTCAGGTCCCCCGCCGATGGCGGGGAGGGCCCCACGATTTGTTGTACCGAAGGTGCCCAGGGCACCCTAACGCCGTCGCTACCAGCGGCGAAGATGAAAGCGTCATCCCATCCTTTCGGTTGAGGGGCGCCGTCGTTTCATCGTGTCGAGTTCGAGTAACGTACCGAATGTTTTACGCCGTCGCTACCAGCGGCGAATCTGAAAGCCGGTCATTCACGTGCCTTTCATCAGGTCCCCGTCTACTTGGGGCTTCAGATTGGTCGCAGCCTCTTCCGGCACACGACCTAAACCGACGAACATCGATTACAGCCGTCGAGCTGCAACCGCCGGACCACCCAAGACTTGATCTCGTTCTTGCGAGTTCCCTTTCTTATGGTGTCCCGACCTACGGACGTTTGTCCGTCGACGCGTCGTGCCAGAGGTATTCGGCCCCTCTAGCTGGCCTCGGTACTTCGCCTCATTCACATCCCTTTCTTTGGATGGCGAGTGCGTTTGGTCGGGCGGAACTGATTATCGCAAACCAGTCCCGGCCGGCCATGCATGGGATCAAGTCATCGTGGAAGCTTTCGCCTCCCTACCAGACTTGGCTAGGGTATTTGGGCCCTCCTAGCTGGCCGAAGTTCTCTTCTTCGTCATCACCATGCTCATACCTTTCTTCTGTTCGTTTGAGGTGCTCTCCGAATCTCGGAGTGTGAGAATTATACCATATTAAAATTTATTGTCAATAGATAATATTCTTCGCTCACGATAAACAAAAAACACCTGCGCGGTGTCCATAAAAATAGAATACCCGGTTGCTTTCGCAACCGGGCGGCTCGCTATTATAGCCGGCGAGCTTCGGCTAGGTACAAAGCCCCATTCGTTCCTCCATAGAAGGTACGAGTGACTCCTGACGATTGCTCTTTTGAGGCAAGGGGCGAGCGTGGATGCCCGCCGCAAGCTCGGTGAGTCTGGTATCGCCCGAGTCGGGGTTACGCTCTCCGGGGGCTGACCCGGAAGCGATAATTTCGAGGTCGGAGTCGCGGATTCGAACGCTTATGCTTGCGACTCCAGCCAACCTCTCAAGCGCTTAGGCCCGCTTGAAAGCCTCGGTCAATCGGCGCATCGCGCCCTTTCCAATGCCCCCGCGCATTCGCGAAGGTCTTCCTTGGCTGAGTTTCGAGCTCTTCCAAGGCTTGGATTTGCCGCCCGAGACGACGGGTCGGCGGGGCTACGATTTCCTCGACATCAGCCGGTTTCCAATACGGAGCGCGACTGTTTGCTAGCCGAGAGCTTGTGGCCAAGAAGCGATTGACTTATCTACCTCGTTTAAAGAACTGATCTGCCTGTTAGGCATCACCTCCTATTTGAAGGATGGGTTTATTATAGCATATTGATAATATTTGTCAATAGAGCCCAAAAAGACTCTTTGAAGGTTAGTGGAATTGACGAGGCAGCAGAACCTATCTAATATATTTTCAGTATATTTACTGGAGGCTGTCATGGGACTATTCGACGCGCTTTCATCTCTCTTCAGTGGAAACAACACCCCGACAGATACTTCCAATACGTCGACGCCCTCAAAATCCGCGGAATCAAAAGAAGTGTTCCGCTTCAAGCAAGACAATAAAGACGGTGGTTTTCGCCAAGATAAATTTACGATTATCGACAAGGAAACCGGTGGCCATGAACATACATGGTCGAAGACCTCGACTGATGGCCAGCACAAAGAAGGCTGGGTTGGCTCAGAAGCTGATCGATCAAAAGAAAAGTAAAACGGCTAGTTAGCCGTTTTTTTACTATTTTCCAAATAAACAACCCTATTGAAAAGACTTGCTAGCTCTTCGGCACCAATCAAGTCGGAATTTGCAACATAATCGCTAATTCCTGCATACAAATCAAAATATTCAGAATAATCTTCATCGCCCTCTAGCGCTTTTAAATAGCTCCATAAAACTTGAATGTCTTCTTTCACAAATAAATTTGCGCCATGAGAAATAATTTCTCCAATTTTCTTTTCAACCAGTTGCCGAAAATCTTTTTTAACTTCGCCTTTTGAAATTTTTTGCTTGTTCATTTTTTTATAGGCTATAAGTTATGTATTCCAAGTTAAGCATTAATTGTCCCCTACTGCTTCCCTGTTCCTTTCAATTTCTAAGATTTTCGAGATCCTTCTTTTAAACCTATCTTCATGGTCTGCAAATTTAGTTTGTAAAAATAATTCTACAATTTTTTTTGCGGCTTCGGAGTCTATGAAACTTGCTGGCAACGCCAGAACATTTACATTATCATCGTTTCTAGCATCGAAAATTTGATCTGATGAAAAACCAAGCGCACATCTAATTTTATCAAACTTGTTTGCAACAATATCCACTCCGGCACCGGAGCCGCAGATAACAATGCCTCGGCTATTATCCAAATTATATCTAACCTTTCTCGCAACCGCCGCGGCGACGTCGGGATAATCATCACCGTCCTTAAGCTCCGGAGTAACATCTTCGACTTCATAAAGTTGATTCACTAAAAACGGCTTAAGCTCTTCTTTTAAATTAAATCCTTTATGATCCGCTCCAATATATATAACCATGGATAGATTATAGTATCTTGCACTTTAAAAACAAACCCCCTCAACATGCTTAAAGGGGTTTGTTTTTCGGCTCATGCTTAGTTTCCTGTTTGAATATTGTCTCGCAACTCGTCCTGTCTAATCTGGTCTATCTGATTTGAAAGTTCTGCACCTACAGTATCCGCTTCTTTCTCGACATTATTCATTTCGGCCTCAAATTCGGCTGTAGCTTTTCCGACTTCGTCTACGTACTCTGCCTCCGCCTCATCTACAACCTTCTTAGCTTCTGGATTTTCGATACTCAGCTTAATAAATTCTTCATCTAAAGCAGACTTGTATTTATCTGCAATCTCGTCAATAGAACTTCCGCTGGCCAATTCATTTGCAAGCTTATTTTTTATATCTGAATTTAGCGGCGAGGAGTTTATTAACTCTAATAATTCATTATTATTCATTTTTGTCTTTATTTAACATTATTTTTAGACTAGATAGCTTGTTTCACTAATTCTTCTTTCCTCGCAAGCGCGGCGTTCAGCCTCTCTCTCGCTTCATTCAACTCGGCAAGTCTCTTAGCAATCTCTTTCGTTGCGGATTCAATTTGAGCTTTATGAATTCTCTCCTGTCTAGCCTGTTTGGCAGCAGTAAGTTTTTCCATAAATTTATCCTTCGCGGCTTCCCCGCGGCTTTTTAGATCTTCAAACTTTTTGGTTGTAGTGTTTATGGCTGATTCGTATGCCCCCTTTGCTTTAGTGGAAACGTATGCGGCGCCCTCTGCTAAGTTCTCTCCGATAGTCACTCCGACCTCTCTTACTCCTTTATTTATTGCTTCATTTGCATCTTTTACCATCTCTGGAGCTGCCAATGCAACATAGCCGGCGGTAACACCAGTCTCGACAGTTTTTGAACCAAACGATTTAATTTTATTCCACGATCCACTTGCAAATCCGGAAATTTTATTTCCAAGACTTTGAACTCGTGCCTTGGCTGCCTCGGCTCTGGCCTCACCAATATCGCGATATTTTTCTGTTTTTAAATTTTCCAACTCCTCTGGACTCTTTTTAATCTCTTCGGCTTTTATCTTCTCTGGGTCAACACCCATAGACTTCAAGGTATCTTCGAACATCTTTTTTTGAAATTAATACGACTTGGTTTAATAATACAACTTGTACATTTCTGTGGCAATTAAAAGAAACGGAGAGATTGGACTTCTGCCTACAAAAGAAAAGCCGGATAGCTGTTAACTATCCGGCAAAACACTAGTTCACGGGCTCGCAGAGCTCCGCATTTCTGACGAACTCTGCGGGCCGCTCCCAGACGATGGTGTCCATGTTGCCCATCTTCTCCGTGATGAAGGGCTTGGACAGATCGCCCTCCTCATGTTCCTGCCAGCGCCAGCTGACCCAGCCAACGCCTTTGAGGTACATGTAGAGCTCCCGGTGAACCCACCGCCAGGGCTCGGGCCCTGGGGAATTGTTGGTCCATCCCCAGAGACCTTCTACGACCAGAAGTTCCGCCTTCTGGCCCATCTCGTGGGCCATTCCGACCCACTCTGGGATTACGGGGCCCATGTTGCCCATTCGAAGGTTGACCTCTTCGAGATCGCCTTCCAAATTATAAACATGAACCACATAATTCTGGAGTGGAACCGGCACCGTGGTGACAACGTTGCCACACTCATGCCGGATTTCCACCCCCATATCCTGAGTATAGGCTTTGCCTACAACGGCACGGGATCTGCCCCATTCGAAGAGAGGCTCGCCCAATCCGTCGTAGTATGCCCGGTATTTCCGGTTCTCCACCCAGTCCATCATCTCCGCCCGAAGGTAGAGAATCGTGACCGGGCGACCGTACTCGTCGAACTCCTCACGAGTTTCATGATACTCGCAAGGGTAAGCGAGAAGACCTCGCCTCCCCTTGGAGCTGGAGAACCGGACGTTCCCCTTCTCATCTGACGAGGTCAGCGTCTGTTTCTGGAAGTTGCCGCGGGCATACCGCGGTTCTCCTCCCAGAAAACATCCGCTCCCGGGGACCCCGAGGCACTCCATCGATCCCTCGAGGTAGAACTGACGCTCGGAGTTCGCCGCCTGCGGCGGGATCATGAACTCCAGCATGTTGACGGTTTTTTCGGGAGTCCGAGGAAACACCTCGGCTTCCCAGCCGGACACTGCCCTCTCGCTTCGCGGGGCGGGGTCAACCCCGTCCCCGAGACGAAGGTCCTGTGCGGTTGCGCAGAACGTAGTAAAAAAAACTACCCAGAAAATCTTTAGAAAGCTCATGGATATCCTCCTCTTCCTTATTCAAGATTCTAAGTTAATTATAACATATTTTTACAAAAAAGTAAACCCCTCTATTATTGCGGGCGTTGTTTGCCTGTTAATAATATCCGCCTATATAAATTTAAT
>CAZTBQ010000041.1:0-5108 GCA_964612445.1 uncultured Candidatus Saccharibacteria bacterium
GTAATCGTTACCGAACGAAGTTTTTCGTCTACGATAAAATCTGAATCTTTATTTAATCCAAGTGAAAGCCTCGCAAAAATTTTATAGTTTTCGCTGGACTCTTCATCCGGTGCGGAAATAATGAGCGGGGTTCTTGCCTCGTCGATTAAAATACTGTCGACTTCATCAATAATCGCAAAATTGTGTCCGTTCTGAACTTGAGACTCGAAATTATAAGCTAGATTGTCGCGCAGATAGTCGAATCCAAATTCGTGGTTCGTTCCATAAGTAATATCTGAGAGATAGGCCTCGCGCCTGCCGATTGGTCTTAAAAATTCTTGCTGGACTAAAAAGCTTCCTGTGGTATCGCGTTCTTTATCGATTAGATCATCAGCGTTCTCGCTACCTTTAAACTCTTGATCATAGGCGAAAGCTGAATTCGGAACTAAACAAGAAACGGAAAGTCCTAATAATTTATAAATCTGTCCCATCCAGACCGCATCACGTCTGGCGAGATATTCATTAACGGTGACCACGTGAACTCCTTTGCCGGAAAGCGCGTTTAAATATACCGGAGCAACAGCCGAAAGGGTCTTTCCTTCTCCGGTCATCATTTCCGCAATCATTCCTTTGTGGAGCACCAGTCCACCAATTAATTGAACGTCATAAGGTCGCTGACCCAGCGTTCTTTTGGCAGCTTCACGAACCAAGGCGAAGGCTCGAATTTTTACATCGTCTAAGCTAACTCCGTTATTTCTAACTTCGTTTTGTAATTTTTGACTTTCCAAAAGTAGCCCGTGGTTGTCGAGCTTTTTAATTTCATCCTCTAGCAGATTTATTTCGGCAACGTCGGCTTCAAATTCTGCGAGGGTTTTACCCTCAAAATATTTTTTGATAAATTTCCACATTAAATTTTATTCTCTATTCGGAGAAAGCTTCTGATCTTTATATCTTTCAACTGCGCGAAGTAAAGTATCTTTAGCGACGTCGATTGCTGCATATAAGTCGCTCTCCTGTTCGTTTACATAAAAACTCTTCCCCGGAATGTCTAGCTTTGCTTCCGCATAATAAATATTACCTTTTTGATGATGCTTAGTGGTATGAGCCAACTCAATGTCCAAAATTGCGGCATTGGTCGGATCAATGCTTTTTAGCATTTTTTCAATTACTTGAAACTTGGTTTCGGCGTATGCTTTTAGGCTTTCGGTCGACTCCAAATTTGTAAATTTTAGATTGATGTTCATATGTATTAATACTACCCTTTGAGCCAGTTTAGTTCAAATAGAGCCAATAATAAAGCAAAAAACCGGCTATTTTACCGGTTCTTGCTGCACGTATCCAAAGTGGAGCCGAATGGTGACCTCCTTCTGTCTGTTTGATTGAACGAGTGCTCTCTCCGGCTCCACTTTAAACACGTACACTTTCGAGCCAGCACTCTCTCGAGTCCCACTTTAGATTTACGTTTGATTGCTTATTTATTTTATCTGGTAAAAAAATAAATGGCAAGACTATTCGTACCTTAGTGATTCGATTGGGCTTTTTCGTGCCGCTTCGCGCGCCGGATAGATTCCGAAAACAACTCCGGTCAAGGTAGAAACCACTAAGGCGATAATAATTGCTTGAGGGGGCAAAGAAAAAACCCAATCGGTTTTGACGACATATATCAACACAAAATATATTGCGGCGTTCAAAACCACTCCGGCGATTATTCCAATTATGCCTCCGATTCCGGTTAAAATTACCGACTCCCATAAAAACTGCTCCAAAACATCCTTATTGGTTGCGCCGACCGCTTTGCGCAGTCCGATTTCTTTTGTTCTCTCGATTACCGAAACGAGCATTATATTCATAATGCCAATTCCGCCAACCACCAAAGAAATACAAGCAATCGCCGTTAGAAAAATTGTCATGATAGAAGTTATACTCCCTAAAAGTTCGAGTGATTCTTGCTGGGTGCGAATAGTAAAATCATCCTTATCCGGATCGGTGATGCGATGATTTTGGCGCAAAACAGATACTGCCCTTTCTTTAACAAAATTTACGTCATAAGACTCACCTGCCTGCATAAGGATTAAATTAAAATAATCCGTGCCAAGAATTTTTTTCTGAGCAACGGTGACCGGGATGATAATAATACTGTCCTCATCGATTCCAAACGGACCAACTCCCTTCTTTTCGGAAACGCCAACGACCCTAAAAGTTGTGTTTTTGATTCTAAAGGTTTTGCCGATTGGATCCATCTCGCCAAATAAAGTTTCAGCTAAAGCCGGCCCAATAACCGCAACCTGGCTTAGCGAATCAACATCTTCCTTAGTAAATTGATAACCTTTTTCGATTGAAAAATTCCTTATGCCAAAAAAATCCTCATTGCTACCGATAAATGTTGCCTGAACATCATTTAATTCCGAGATTGCCCTACCCTGCCCGGTTACTTGCGGAGCCACAGAAACAATTGTCGGCTCGCGCTTTAATGAATCGATATCCCCCTGCACTAGAGTTTTGATTATTATTCCCTGAGATGATGCTGGAGCGGAAAATCTACCACCTCCACTACCGCCTGGAATTGCGAACAATAGATTCGACCCAACACCTTGAACCTGACCGAGAATGACTTGCTTGGCGGAATCCCCAATCGACATTAGCAAAATGACTGAGCCGATACCTATAACAATACCCAAAATCGTTAGAAAAGAGCGCAATTTCCCATGAACGACCCCTTTCACTGCGGTTTTGATTGAATCGCTTGTTTGCATTATTTTATGAATTCATCTTTAGCGTTGCGGCGCTCTTTAATAATTTCATCGTTTATAATTTCTCCATCCTTAAGTTGAATCAGTCTTCTTGCAAATTGAGCGGTATAAGTTTCGTGAGTAACCAAAATAATTGTTTTTCCTTTTTCGTTTAACTCGTGAAGTATCGCCATTACTTGCGCTCCTGATTTTGAGTCTAGATTTCCAGTTGGTTCGTCGGCGAATATAAGCTCTGGGTCATTTACTAAAGCCCTGGCAATCGCGACTCTCTGTTTTTCACCTCCGGAAAGCTTGCCGCAAACCACATTGGCTTTATGAAGCAACCCTACTGCATCTATCGCTTTTAAAACCACATCGGCGCGCTCGGCTTTTGGCATGGAAGAATACAAGAGCGGCAATTCTACATTCTCGGAAACAGGCGATCTCCCTAGAAGGTTGAATGCCTGGAAAACAAAACCCATAGTTTTATTTCTAAGATGCGCCAACTGCTCGTCGCTTAGCCCATCGGTGTCGTCACCATTAAAAAGATATTTTCCGTCGGTTGGCCTGTCGAATAAGCTTAGAATATGCAAAAGCGTAGACTTTCCGGAACCGGAAGGGCCCATAATCGAAACGAATTCTCCTTTATTGATTTTAAAAGAAATATTTCGGAGTGCTCTTGTTATACTCTCACCATCGATGTAGTCCTTAGAGATATTTCTTAATTCGATCATTATTAATTTGTGGTTTTTAAACCAACATTAGCAACAACATCTCCTTCGCTTACGCCGGAAAGAATTTCAACTGATCCATCTCTTCCCTTAATACCGGTTGTTATTGCAGTCTGCACCAGTTCATCGCCTACAACCTTTTTTACAAAAATTCCTTGATCATTCTGCAAAATAGCAAATTGTGGCAAGAATAAGACATTCTCTTTGACCAACGTAGAAATTGTTAAGTTTGCAGTAAATCCACTTTTTATCCTCGGGTCATTATTATCAAGTGCAATTTTAACTTTAAAGTTAACTGCGCCGTCAACAACGGTTTCCGCTGGATCAATCGAAACTACCTTGCCCTGGAAAGTCTCGCGTTGAATAGCGTCTAAAGTTATCGAAACCGGATTTCCAATTGCGACTTTACTAATATCTACCTCGGGAATATTTACATCGATTTGATATTTCCCTTCAGAGATTACTCCAACCATTTGAATATTTGGTGAAACAATCTGACCAACTTTGGCATCTTGTTTTGTGACTATTCCATTAATTGGCGCGCGGAGAACTGTTTTGTCTAGTTGAGCTTCTACACTTATTACGTTCGCATTTGCGGCTTCGAGCCTCGCTCTTTGTGAATCTATTTGTTCTTTTGTCGATCCGGCACGAGCGAGAGTTAGTGCATCTTGCGCGGCCTGAACTGCCAATTCTTTGGATGAAATTGTCTGCTGCGCAGAACTAATGCTAGTTAGCGCCGTGTTTACTTGTGATCTCGCGGTGGTTATATTAGTTTTGTATAAATTTAATGTCGTTTCTGAAAGTCCGCTAGAGTAAGTCACCGCGTCAGAAATTCGATTCACAAAATTCTTAATGGCCACCAGGTGCGCTTCGGCTTTTTTAAGCGCAAGACTTAGGTTGCCTATGGAAGATTCGATATACAAAGAATCTAATTCTATTCTCCATGCATTAAGTTCTAGTGTAGATGCGTATCTCAACTTCGGAGCGTCTATCTTTTCTTGCGCGTAAGTTGAGAATGTCAATTGGGCATCTGAACTTTCTTCATTTGCAAACATTCCGTTTGTTTGCTTTCGAACGGCATCATTTGCGTTTAAATATGCTCCTTCGAGAGTTTGCAACACTGACTTATAAACATTTTGCAAGTCCTGGGTCGCCTGACTTAACGCGGTTTCTTTTATTCTTATTTCTTCTGGACGCGATCCAGAAATAAGCTGATCTAAGGTTGCCTGTTCTGCCGCCACCGAGGCCTTAGCTTGGGCGAGCTGAGCCAATAAATCCGATTGGTCCAAAATCACCAAAGACTCACCTGAATAAACTCTGTCTCCGACATCGCTCCTAACGCTCACAACCCTGCCTGATTTTTCGAAAGCCAACGACAATTCTTGGGCTGGAGATACTTTTCCGGTTACCTCAACTTCTTGAGAGATTGTACCTCTTTTTACTTGAATGGATTGAACGTCTTGTCCTCCGCCACCAAAAATTCCATTTAAAATCAAGACTGCGATCACCAAAATTATAGCGGAGACGATATAGCGACGCTTAATAAAATCCCAAACGTGAGTTAGAGTGTTTTTAATCATATTTATTTTCTAATTGTATACTTTCTTGTCATAAAAATCATCCACAGACTATATTTGCTACTACAAAGAGCGTGACCAGCTTATTACAT
>CAZTBQ010000042.1:0-2456 GCA_964612445.1 uncultured Candidatus Saccharibacteria bacterium
ATACGCGCCCTTTACTTGGCTTTTCTTCTCCAACCAAAAGTTTAATCATGGTTGATTTACCTGCTCCGGACTTTCCCACTAAACAAACGAACTCACCTGGGTCAACTTTGAAGTTGACTTCTTCGAGTGCAGTAGAATCATTTCCATAAAATTTAGATACATTTTGAAAATTTATCATTGTTTAATAGATATTGGCCTAACTGGTTAATTCTAACTCGCCTTCTATAAACATATCAAGGTCACCCTCTAATACATCGCTAATACGTGGTGTTTCTATCTCGGTACGATGATCTTTTACTAATTGATATGGATTAAAAACATATGAGCGAATTTGATTCCCCCACTCCGGCTTTACATTTATTCGTAATTCTCCTAATTCTTTTACTTTATTTTTTTCCATCAACTGCAAAATTTTTGCCTTCAAAATTGAAAGTGCCTTTTCACGATTCTGCGCCTGAGAACGTTCGGCACGAGAACTTACCGCAATTCCGGTTGGAATGTGTACGATTCTAACCGCGGTTTCAACTTTGTTCACATTTTGACCACCCGGGCCGCCTGCTCGAGTAAATTCCAGCTTTAAATCTTTTTCGGGTATATCAATTTTTTGCACGTCCATTTCCGGCAAATCCGGCAAAACTTCTACGAGCGCAAAAGAAGTGTGGCGCAATTTTTTCGCAGAGAATGGAGAGATTCTCACCATTCGATGAACGCCGGACTCCTTTTTTAAATATCCAAAGGCAAATTTTCCCGACACTTCGAGTGAGGCGCCGCGAATATTGTCGTCGAGAACCCTGGTTTTCCAGCCTCTTCGCGCTGCAAACTTTTCGTACATCTCGAATAGCATTTTTGCCCAGTCCTCCGCGTCCTCCCCTCCTGCCCCTGGGAATATCTGAATTATTGCGGCTCGGGAATCATATTCCCCCTTAAATAATTCTTGGAGTTCGATGGAGCGCAAAATTCTTTTTGCCTCGAATAAATCATCCGCGTTTTTGGATTCTTCAAATTTTTGAAGGGCATTTCCCGCGGAAGTAAACTTATCCAAAAATTCCTGCAATTCACCGAGCTCTTTTATTTTTCTATCTGCCTCTTCGCGGTTGCTCCAAAAATCTGAGTCGGACATTTCAAACGTCAGCTCTTTCACTCGAATTTGTTTTTTCTCTATTTCGAAACGTTCGGAAAGCCTTTTGTGCTCTTCCTTAATTTCTTTGTATTCTTCTGAATTTTCCATGAGCCACCTCCCGGAATCGAACCGGGGACCCTATCTTTACGAAAGATATGCTCTACCAACTGAGCTAAGGTGGCAAATTATCAACTTAAAAACGCCATTCGCAGGCGTTTTTAAAATAACATTTTAAACCGTTTTTATAAAGAGGCTATCCGGTTCTTTCTTTATTAATATCCTCGAGTTGTTTTTCTTGAAAATTACGAAATTCCGTTAAGGCAGCATCTAAATCGCTAGCTATTAAAGCTTCCTGAAATTTAGAATATCCGAATTGATCCTGTTTCTTAAATAATCCGACCAACATTTTTGTATTTTTAACTTTATCGATAAAATTATCGATTTTATCAACTTCGTTCGTCCCCTCTACTCCCATAACATACGCGACTGAGAATCCATCCTCTGAAATTGCTTCAGAAAATCCGCCTACCTCATAAGCATCTCTGCCCGTAGATAAATCTACGCCTTCGACCTGCTCGAATAAGCTGGTCAAAACCTCCGCTCGCCTTGCAACCATTTTATCTGCACTATCTCCGCTAGTATCACCGGAAAAATTTTCGAACATATCTTTATGTTCCTCGTAAATCTTCGCAACCTTGGCTCGTGTATCAGCAAATAAATGCGGCCTCCTTCTCTCGATAAAGTCTTGTCCGGCGCCTTTTAACGTTTCATCAACGAGAGCCTGCGTTGTTAAATCTATTACGTCCTCTTTCTTAACTTCCCTATATTCTGGATTCTCTATACTTGGCCTATTGAAATTCATATATATAGAATAATATATTTCTTAGAGTTTTAAAACTGAAACTGGGGAATGACCAAAGAACTTTTTCCCGCACAAAGCGGAAGATGGAGTCCCTAAAGAAGGAGTTGCCCTCCCGCGGGGTACGCGGGATTCCGATTTGTTACTAAAATTTGGCGGTGCCAAATTTTAGACAAAATCGATAACTTACGGTACACCGCGAAGCATTTTCCCGCGTTGCGGGACTCCTGTTTTCTAGTCTCGTTCCTCGCCAAGAAAACAGATAGCAAGCTGCGGCGCGTTAATTTATAGACCACCCACCGCCTTTGGCGGGGCCCCGTATAGCGGTGGTCTGCCAAATTTTGTCTTCAATCCAAAGCGGAGAGGGTGAGATTCGAACTCACGGTACCTTGCGGTACACCGCATTTCAAGTGCGGCGCGTTAGACCACTCTGCCACCTCTCCTTGTGGACCTGAAAATCCTAACAAATATAAGCCG
>CAZTBQ010000042.1:2466-4824 GCA_964612445.1 uncultured Candidatus Saccharibacteria bacterium
CGAGCTCACGGTGCCTTGCGGTACACCGCATTTCGAGTGGGGCGCGTTAGGCCACGCTGCCACCTCCCCGCCCTGGATAAAATTGAGCCAGCTGCGGCGCGTTAATTCATAGACCACCCACCGCCTTTGGCGGGGCCCCGCATAGCGGTGGTCTGCCACCTCTCCTTGTGGACCTGAAAATCCTAACAAATATAAGCCGAAAAATAAAGGTTATTTATGGCGGTCTAGAGGTGTTTTTGGAACTCGTCATACATTTCTTTTTCACCGCGTACGAAAATATCTAACCTTTGTTTCGTCTTCGCTCGGACAAAATAGAAAAGTATACTTTTCTATTTTGCTCCTCGCTAGCCGAAATAAACCCTTAAAAAAATTTGCCCCGACGGGGCAAAATACTAGTTCTTTGGAATTTTTTTCCAGAAGAAATAAGAAGAGTCGGATACGCCGAAATCGCTTTCCTTCTTGGCATGATCTTCGCAAAAACGATGCTCGCCAGCGAATTGTGTCTTCCTAACCCAGGCAGCCTTCTTCCGGCACTCGTCACACTTAGTGTATTTCATCGTGCACGGTCCCAAACAACTTCTATGCTGGGTTCGGGCACGCACACAGATGTGCGATAAAGTCCTTTCAGTGCTACGACTGCGCTTCCTCGGTTTTTGAATCCGTGGTCAAAAATCGCGCTCTTTGTAGCTGGACTCTCATCAAGATATCGCTCAAGGCTTCGCTGGACTTTCCACCTTACTTCTTCATCAAACTGCTGGCCCCTAAGTCCGCTATCTTCGGCAATGTCTCTGGCAATCTCGACTGCGGCGATAGGTATAATATCTCTAAAGAAATCTTCCTCAATCTTTTTCGCCATGGCCTGTCTATCCGAAGACATTCATTCCCCTCCTCTTCTCGGTGAGTATCAATTTTTCTGTTACTTATTATACGTAAAATTTCAGATTTGTAAAGAAATAATGCTTTCTCCCTTATTAAACCTAAAGAGATTCTGCCCACTCTATTTTTGAATCTATGTCTTCGAGAAGGCCTAAACGTTTCCATGTGCCCTCTCCAAACGCGTCTTTAATTGCGAACATTAGCTTCCCTGACTCATGAACACCCAGCATTATCGCCTTTTCGAAAGCTTCGAAAGCTTCGTCTGCGCTCTTGTATTTTTCAGGTAAACGCTGAGATAATTTTTCGGTAATAATTTTTAGCAACCTTCTTTCTCTTGGATATGCAAAATTTCCGAAATAAATCCCCCTATTAAATGTTTCGCCTTTTAGTTTGCCCATTATCTTATCGGCAAGCGACGGCTCATGCTCTCCCATAAAAATTTGTTTTTCCGACAACGGCTCCCGTCCTTCCGGCAAGGCTGAATTATATTTATCTACGTAGTTTTTAATCGCTTTTTTTTCTTTTTCAAATACCGGATGCTCAAATGCTCTCCAAATATTCCGGCTTACAATTTCTTCGGTGATGGCTTCGTTCAGGGAAAAGAATTCATGGGCGTGCTCCCCAATAATTTTACCCCAAGTGCTAATGCCGATTTGGACCCGATCTAGCTTTGGAGATTCTTCTACGAACTCTCCGGTCTGAGGATTTACATCTTCAAGCCCAAGCTCACCCAAAGAAATACTGTTGTGCGATTTAAAATGCACAAATTCGTGAAAAACAGTCGCGAAAAACGCCATTCTTGATATTGGCTCTCTAATATACGCGCGTTGGTCAATAATCGAATAAAAGCCCGAGGCATCTATTTTGCTTTCGGCCCATTTATCGTTTGGAATTATATGGACATTATTTTCCGATATATTCAAATCTGGCAAATCATATTTTGCCCTGAGCATATTGGAATAAATATCGGCTAAATTTATAATCTGAACTTCCTCAGCGCTCTTTTCTCTTTCAAGTTTCGCGAGCCTGGTATCTGCATTCCCATCAAACGCACTCTGAAAATACTCCATGGCTTTTTCTTGCCTTGTTTCGTCTCTCTCATAAAGACTGCTTACTGAACCGCCAAATTTTTCCATTTATATTTGTTTACCCTGAGCTTGTTGAAGGGTGGACCTAGGGAGAATCTCACTGCTCATCCGCCAGCTGGCGGACTGCGCTTTCAGAACCCACGGTTCTGAATAATCTCCTCCGCGGGGAAAACTTAACTTTTCCCCGACCCCCTTTTGTGCTCGACTCCCAAATCATAAAAATAAAATGAGCGAGTCGCAAGGACCCGCTCATTTTATTTGTGGACCTAGGGAGAGTCGAACTCCCGCCTCCTCATTGCAAATGAGGGATTCTACCGCTGAACTATAGGCCCAAATGAGGATGGAAAGCGGGAATGTATTCATCCACGCTTTTTACGAATGATGGGCGTATATC
>CAZTBQ010000043.1:0-4782 GCA_964612445.1 uncultured Candidatus Saccharibacteria bacterium
TTTCAACCTCTGGCAAGCTAAATTCGGTATTTTCGTTAAGCATTGTTTTGTAGCTAAATAATAGCTAAAACGCTGCCTCGCTGCAACGTGGCAGCAAGCCACCGCCTACAACTAATAACAAACACAAACAACCTCGGCTTGGTCGCCAGTAATAAGTTATCGGTTATCAGTTGTTTTCTGTGCGCTCCGCGCCCTATATCTCTTCCGGAGACTCAATTCCCAAAAGACCAAGTCCTTTTTTAATAACCAAAGAAATACTCGAGATTAATGCCAAATATCCAGCTCGCTTCTTTTTATCTTCCTCTTTCAAAATCGGAGTTGTCTCGTAGAACTTATTTGCCATCACCGCGAGAGAAAATAGATATGTCGCCAAATTATTCGTGTACAAAGTTTCGGCGCTCTTTCTGATTTCGTCAGGGAAATCCATAAGCTTTTTAATCAGATTAAGTTCGCTCTCGGAATTTATTACGCCGAAATCCACATCGTATACTTTGCCAGCTTTCTTTATTATTCGATTTAGCCTTGCGCGTGTGTATTGTAAATACGGGGCGCTGTTTCCGGAAAAATCCAACATCCTCTCCCAATCAAAAACAATATCCGAATTCCTGTTCTCTTTTAAGTCGTTGTATTTTAGTGCGCCAATTCCAACCGCTTTGGCAATCTTTTTCTTTTTTGCCGCGGAAAGGTCTGTATTCTTTTTAGCTATCGCTTCTTCCGCTAAAACTAAAATCTTATCGATAAGTTCTGAAAGTTGAATTGCGCGTCCTTCGCGAGTAGAAAGTTTTTTTCTGTCTTCTCCTAATACCAAACCAAATTTGGCATGCTTTAGCTCTGCTCCCTGAATGCCCATCTTCTTGGCAACCGCAAACATCTGTTCAAAATGCAAAGTCTGCTCATTCGCCACAACGTAAATAATTTGTAGTGGCTTGTACTTTTTATTTCTATCTCGGACACTGGCCAAATCCCTTGTTAAATAAAGACTAGCGCCGTCAGACTTGGCAATCAAAGCCACCGGTAAATTCTGATCTGCTAAATCGACAACCAAAGCTCCTTCGCTTTCCGTGGCTAGATTCATCCGCTTGAGCTCGGAAATTATCGGCTCCATTTGAGCTTCATACGCGCTCTCCCCAATCCAAACATCAAAATTTATACCAAGCGTTTTATATATGCTCTTAAACTCTTTCAGAGACTCTTCCCTAAACCACTTCCAAAGAGCGCGATTTTCTCTGTCTCCGCTTTCCAACTTTTTAAATTCCTCTCGGCCAACAGCCTCTAGTGATTCATCTGTTTTGGCTTGATCATGAAAATGAACATAGAGTCGCAAAAGCTCCTCAATAGGATTTTTCTTTACCTCCGCCTTACTCCCCCACTTTTTATACGCATAGATTAGTTTTCCGAACTGAGTACCCCAATCCCCCAAATAATTCCACCTGATAACTTTGTACCCACACTCCTCCATGATGCTCGCGAGTGCGTCACCAATAATAGTTGAGCGCAAATGTCCCACGTGCATCTTCTTCGCTATATTTGGCTGAGAGTATTCAACAATTATCTTTTTTCCTTTCCCGAAATTTAGCCTCCCGTATTTGTTTTTCTCTTTGTAAATATTTTTCAGCTCCGCCTGCAAGGTTTTCGGTGAAAGATAAAAATTGATAAACCCCGGACCGGCAACTTCAATTTTCGAAAATAAATTCTTCGGCGCGGCTTTTTCTATGCTTAAAACCAAAGCCTCCCCGACTTCTCTTGGGTTTTTGCCTTGCTCTTTTGCCAATTTCATCGCCACATTAGTTGAATAGTGTCCAAAAACAGGATTTTCTGTACTAGAAATTTCCGCCTCAACTCCCTTTGGCAATTGTTTCTCGGTAAGTTTTTTTATTTTCTCTTTTATGCTCATTTTGACACCACCATAAAAATCTTTATGATACTCATGCATCGGCTTATTGCCAGAGCCGAAAGTCGGGCCCCGCCAAAACCATTCTGCATATTCTGCCACACCCCCTTTAAATCCCGCCGTCATTCCCCGCCTCTTTCGCCCGACACCCCAACCTGGCAATCCCGCGGCAAGAAACTACTACCAGTAATGGTAAAAGCCTTGCCGCCTTTTTAATAGAATATCATCTCTTTATAACCACAACAAATATTGCCTTGCCTTTAGAATAAAACTCATTGTCTGTTTGGGTCATTAGTTATAAGTTATTAGTGATAAGTTTTTATGTTATTCTTTAACCATGTCCATTATCGCCGAAAACCGCAAAGCTCGTTTCGACTATATTATAGAGGAAACAATCGAAGCAGGAATCAAACTGCTTGGTTTTGAGGTTAAAAGCGCCAAACACGGCAAACTGGAGCTCGCTGGAAGCTACATAATTATCCGCGGCGGAGAAGCCTGGTTAATAAATTCCAAGATTGCCCCAGAACAACCCAAGAATGCTCCGGCAGATTATGACCCGTCCCGCATCCGCAAGCTACTTTTAAATAAAAAGGAGATCTCTCGCCTCGCCGGGCTATTGGATCAAAAGACATATTCGGCAGTAGGTCTTTCGGCAAAGGTAAAAAAGAATTTAATAAAAATCGAAATTGGCGTCGGCCGCTCAAAGAAGAAGTCTGACAAGCGTGAAACTATAAAAAAGCGCGACACGATGAGAGAAATTCGAAAGACGATTTAGGAAACAAAAATCAGGCTACCGCCTGATTTTTGTTTAAAAACTGTGGAGATGGAGGGAGATTGAACGTCGGTCGCCTAAGACATTTTAGTTGATAAGCCAGAATTAAATCTATCGATTAATAGCTCTTTTTTTATTCTGCTCCACTTTTTAATTTGAATCTCCCTCCTTCGAGCCTCGCTTAATGTTTTATATTCTTCTTCAAAAACAATTCTAAATTTAGCTTTCCCTTTTGTGAATTGAGCTCCAAGTTTTGAGTTGTGATAATTGAGTCTATCCACCAAGTTTTCGGTAATTCCAACATACAACTTATCGAAATCATTTTTTATCATATATACGAAAACCATTTATATAATTATATAATATGTCCCTCGAAAATACTCGGGGCACTCTCCTCCTCGTGGTTTACCACGAGCGAACAAAACCCCCATGATTGGGGGTTTTGGAGTCGAGTGGAGATGGAGGGAGTTGAACCCTCGTGCGAAAGGGGCAAAGACAGCCCGTCTACGAGCGTAGTTTCAAAATAAATTTGAAACGGTTCTGATTTTTGATCAGGACGACACGATTTTTTATCCGCGGGAGTCGTATCCCCTCTCCGCGAAGTAGCCTCTTAATATAAGACCGGTATTAGCCCAAGAGACAAAGGCTAGCCGATCCTCTTGCGTGATAAATCAGGCAGGAGATCCCCATACGTTACGCGTAAGCGTAAGCAGGAGCTGCAACTTTAAAGTTGGCAGTTAGTAGTTTTTGCAAGATTTGCGAGATTGCGCTCGGCTCGCAGGGAAGCTCTCCGTCTCTCGGCGAAGCCCATCATCCCCGTTTTTAAATAATAACACAAAACAACGAAAATGACAACTAAAAAACCGCCCCTCACAGGCGACCTTCTAGTTTGCATTTATCGAAGTTTATGTAGCTAATTGTTTTTTCTTTCTCGAACTAAAAATTATAAGCGAGGCTGCGGCAAGCAACAGGACTATTCCCAACAACTTACCCGGCCAAACTGTTGCCCAAAGTGAAGCGAGCGCTCCTTTCTTGGAAACTTCTTTCTCGTCCCCCGCCGAAACAACAGCTGGTTGCCGATCTCCGCTCTCAATCGAAAGGCTTCCAGAGCCAGGATAATTTGTCACAGCATAATTTTTCATTAAATTATCCACCCCAACCAAACTGCCTTTGATGGTCGAAAGAGATGCCTGAACAACAACTTTCTTCTCCAAAGAAAATTCGTTCTTCGCATTTCGGACCTCTATGTCTTTTAAAACCAATTCCAAAACATCCAACGTTTGTTTCAAAATCTTAGCATCTGCGGCTGAAATTTCCTGTCCGGAGACAGTCGCCTCTGCTGCGTGAGCTTTTGGAGCAAAAACAATTCCTGCTACGAAAACGAAACCGATAAATGCAAATATAGTTATTTTTTTCATATATATTTGTTTTTTCGGTCGACATTTATGCAAATCAAAGAGCTATGTTGCTGCCTAAAATAATGCTCCCTCTCTTAAAAAACTGCAATAGCAACCAATAACTAGTAATCAACAATTACCCCAGACAAACAAACCCCCACACCTAATCGGTTGAATAGATTTCTGCTTCGCAACAACCGATTAGGTATGGGGGTAAAAAAATCCCCGCGCGGAGCGGGGTCAAATCAATGAATTAATAGGCAGAGGATCCTTAGAAGAATCTTTCAGGTTGACCCTCGTAACGAATTCCGCAAAGCTCACTGGAGCTCCAAGTCTCCACCTGAGGCTAAGAGTCCTCAGCAAAAAATCCCTTTCATCGGACGGAAAAACCGAGGGAGATTCATCGTAGTAGGTGCGAATATATTTAAAAATCCCAAGAAAATATTCTTCATCTTCTTTCGAAAGAGCTTCCGCTCCAAGGCACTTGGCAAGAAAAGATTTGCTAATGATGAATCTGTCGTTCCCCCTCTCGCCGAACATTAGCGAAAAAAACACATTCATCTTCTGCTGGTAGACGGCAATTTTGGAATCGGTCATCACCTTGAGCGCAGCATCTTTATCCAAATCGGGATCATCTCGGACTTCTCTCATCCACTCCTCCTATTTTTTCTAAAGAACCAAAATAGATTCTATAACTTCTACAAAAATTTACAATACTTTTT
>CAZTBQ010000044.1:0-4720 GCA_964612445.1 uncultured Candidatus Saccharibacteria bacterium
CATATTTTTTCTTAACATAGTCACTGATGGCGGCATCGAATTTATTTCCGGCAACGCGAAGGCTTGTCCAGGCAACAATATTCCCCAAGGCGATAACTGCAACTTCGGAAGTTCCTCCGCCGATGTTTACAATCATGTGTCCGGAGCGTGCGTTAATTGGAATTCCTGCGCCGAGTGCGGCGAGAACTGGTTCTTTGACAATGTAGGCGTTTCTGGCGCCGGCTTCACGAGCGGCATTAACAACTGCGCGTCTTTCGGTTTGGGTTATTCCTGCAGGAACGGAAATCACAACTTCTGGTTTCATTGGGCTAAACCAGGGAATCGCCTTGCCGATAAAATATGTAAGAAGCGCCTTGGTTACGTAGTAGTCGGCAATTACGCCATCTTTAAGTGGACGATAAGCGATGATTTCCTCCGGAGTTCGGCCAATCATTTCTTTGGCTTCGGAGCCGACGGCAAGTACTGTATTTTCAGGGTTGCTGAGGGCTACTATGGTTGGTTCATTAATGATAAATCCCTTGCCCGGAACAAAAACAACCGTGTTTGCGGTTCCCAAATCAATACCGATTTTTCTATTAAAAAACCCCATAATTTGTACTAATAGTTAAGCGCAAAAGAAGTTTTCTGACAAGGGTAGAGAACTTATGACTGATAACTCATAACAAATGACTAAAAGCAAACAATTTATAGCTTATAGCCTAAAAAATAACGTATTTAAGTTATTAGTTATAAGTGGATAGTTATAGGTTATATTTATTATTTTGTTGCGTTATACAATGCCGAAATTTCCGAAGCAGAAAGCGCGCGATTATAAATCCGCACATCATCGATTAACCCATTGAATGGATCTCCTTCTAGGTCACTTGCGATTATAAAAACACTATTTCCTGTATTTAGAGAAATTGAAAATTGATTGATTGTGGTAGCTATGCCATCAATAAGATAGGATAAATTCGTACCATCATACGATAATGTATGCATGTGCCACCTTGTGTCTGGCGTAATACCTGAAAATAAATTTCCTCCGTATGTTCCGACATACCAAGAATTTGTTCCTGGGTGGTTATAAATTGATAGTTGCTGATTAGTTCCGTTTGTTCCGTATTGAAACAACCTTGGATAGTTACTCACGCCTCTCTCCTGCGCCCACAAAGTAATCGTTCGCGCAGTAGCACCAAGTGGGATGTTTGTGACCGATGAGGTAACGTAGTTATTTGTTCCATTAAAACTTAAAGATCCAGCTCCAATTTTGCCGGAACTCCACGCAGGGGCAGACGAACTCAAACTTCCATCATTCCCATTCCCACTAGAGTCTTTAGCAACAGCGCCACTTCCTTCATCAAACTTCCAATAACCTACTAAACCAGTGGAATTGAATAAGGGTGAGAGATTTAGATTGTTTCCCATACCAATAACTCCAGGATAATTAGTTATTTGAGGATGAAGAGATAAATCTGCTTTTTGTTTGGTCGATTCTGGGATGGCCGTTAGAATCCAGGAACCACCGGAGACATAAGTATAATAATTTCCTGAACTAGTTGTATTGATTGGATCAATCGGAAGTTGTGAGATAGGACTGTTAGATGAAATTTGTTGAAAATTTACCGGAATCCAACCTGTGCCGTTTGTGTTTTTGAGATTTGCAGTTGAAACACAGTTATACGTGTATCCCGTCGGTAGAGTTGGTAATCCCAAAGAACCACATGTCGAAGATGCATTATCCGGAATAGATACATAAACTATTGTTGATGTTCCCATGAATCCAGAAGTGACATCTGTGGAGAAGAGGTTGAGCGCTGTGTTAATTGTTGCGAGATCCGAAAGACGGTTAGAATCACGAGCTTGCTTAATTAATTCGGCGGGATTCAAAGTCATGACTACAACAACTGAAAGAATTGCGACAAGCGCAAGAACCACGAGAAGTTCGATAAGGGTAAACGAAGACCTGTTTTTTCCCGATGGAAACATTATGAATAAAGTATAGCAAAATACAGCGTAACTGTTTAGGTTCAGAAGATATCCGTCACTTTAAATTCGTAAATTGGTTACGGCACCCCGCCAGGGAGGCGGGGCTGCCAATTCCTAAACTCACTACGTTCATTAAGGAATTGGGTAGTTTGTTAGTTGTTGTTTATTAGTTTAAAATTTGATTCATGTTTTCCGAATATAAAAACGAAATTGATTACAAGGAGCAGAATGGATATGACCACAATGGAAATTGGTATCCAAGAGTTACCAAAATAGTTGGAATTAAAGCTAAGCCGGCACTTTATAAATATTATGGAGATGCGGAAAGTTATGCCTCAGCAAAAGCGGCGACGGAAAGATCGGCAGAAGAAGGAACAGCTGTACACGAAGCAGTTGAAGCTCTCCTTTTGGGGAAAACTCCTCAAATTGATCCAGGGATATTGCCTGCGGTGAATGCTTTTAGGGAGTTTGCTTTAAAGAAGCATATTTCTACCGAGCCGGAATTTGTAGAAAGAAGAATTGTTCACTCTGAGCATCGTTATGCCGGAACAATCGATGCGCTTGCTTTTATCGACGGAAAATTTGGAGTGTTGGACATTAAAACTTCTTCGGGAATTTATCGAGATTATAATTTGCAGACCTCGGCATATGTGGAGGCGCTACTTCGAGAGTTTCCGGATATTAATACTCGCTGGATTTTAAGATTAGACCAGGCTGAGAACTGTTTGCGCTGTGGAGCAACCAGACGGGTTAAGGGTGGTAACGAAAAAGTAAAAAAGCCATATGGTTGGGGGGCATGTAAAATACACGAATGGGGAGAAACGAAAGGCATCGCCGAGCTCAAAGAATTCCCAAATTGGAAGCCTGATTTCGAAGCTTTTTTGGGCGCTAAACGCCTCTGGGAATGGGAGAATGAGTTGTGGTTAAAGAAGGTCGGCTATCTATAATTGACTTCACTGTGAACGATTCTGAGCCTTTGGGGCTCACCTGGGAATGGTCCCGACTCTTTTCTTAGAGTGAAAAGAGTCGAGGATCCTCGATTTTGTTGTTCCGACAAAGTCGGAGACAAAATCGGGAGAGAATGAATCATGGCTGAGAGAGAAGCATTGGCTATCTGGCTTGAGCGTCAACTACGGGGCAGTTTTGAATGATTATCGGCACCCTCACCTGCTCTTTGGAGTAGAGTTTTCCGATGGCGAAACAAGACAGTCCGACGAGGGCGCAGATGACTATGTATAGGATGTCTTTTTTGTTACGTACCGCCCAGTTTTTGATGTCCTCAACTAAAATTGACATATTAAGGATTATACCATAAAATCAGTAGACTGTTGGTGGTCAAAAGACGTTTTTGACTGCCCGAAATACAAAACACTATGGCACATACTAAAGCGCTAGGTACAACTAAATTAGGCCGCGATTCACGAGCCCAACGTTTGGGTGTTAAAGTTCAAGATGGTGGAAAAGTAATCGCCGGTCAGATTATTATTCGACAGCGAGGAAGCAAATATTTAGCTGGAAAAAATATCTCTGTTGGTGGCGACGATACTTTGTTCGCCAAAAAAGCAGGAGTAGTAAGGTTCTCCACTAAGACCAAGCTTCGCTTTGATGGTTCAAAGAGAACGGCTACTGTTGTGAATGTAGTCTAATTTTAAGCTTTCCGTTTATCCCCTTTCTTAACGAAAATTCAACTTCATGATCCCCGAGTTCTTTTATAGGCTTGGGGATTTTGATTTCTATTCGATCATTAGTGATTAATTCTGCAGAGCGCAGGCCGGATAAAATATCTTCTTTGCTGACTGATCCAAAAACACTGCCGTGCTTGTCGGTTTTGATATAAAATTCCAAAGTTCTTTCGGCAATTTTTTTAGTAAGTTCTTTGAGGTGCTTTTCGTCTTTTTCGTCGTAGCTATGAATCACTTCAACTCCTTTAATTCCGGATTCGGTGGCGAGCTTAGCAAGCCCTCGAGCAATAAGGAAATTCTTTCCGTAACCGTCGGAAACATTTTTAATTTCATTTTTTTTACCTACGTCGCGTACGTCTTTAAGTAAAATTATTCGCATGATAGTTATAGTTGTTTGATTATTTCTAAGGCTTTATCTAATTGAGGATCTTTTTTTGCTTCGATGTTCTCATCGGTTAATTCAACTTCGTAGTCCGGCTTAAGCCCTCCGTTTTCGAGAATATGTCCGCTCGGGAGCACCCAGTGAGCTATGGTTACCTTGAATTCGGAGCCATCGGAAAGCTCTTTAAGCTGCTGGACAGTTCCCTTTCCGAAAGTTGTTTGGCCGACTAATTTTACTCCGCGCAAATCACGAAGAGCTCCGGCTAAAATTTCGGATGCCGATGCAGAACCTTCGTTTACTAAAACAACAACCGGAAAATCTTTTAATGCTCCGTTTCCGCTAGCTTTGAAAGTATCGATTGTTTTGGTGCGGTCGTTCTCGCTTACCACTGTGCTTCCAGGTTCAACAAAATATCCGGCAAGGTTTACGGCTACTTCAAGATATCCTCCAGGATTATTTCTTAAATCAAGAATTATCCCTTTAGCATTTTTTTCTAAGGCGCTTTTAACTGCATCGTAAAAGACTTTGCTGGCATTGGCATTGAAACTATGAAGAGAAATATGCGCGTAGCCATCTTTCATCTCGCTGTCCAACGTTGGAACTTCAATTTTTTGACGAATAATGCTGAAATCTTTTGGCTTGTCCCAACCTTCGCGATAAATATTTAAAGTTGCCGTGGTGCCTTCCG
>CAZTBQ010000045.1:0-4254 GCA_964612445.1 uncultured Candidatus Saccharibacteria bacterium
CTATTATTGCGGGCGTTGTTTGCCTGTTAATAATATCCGCCTATATAAATTTAATTGCTTCTTTAATGTGTCTTACGAGTGTTGAAACATATCCGGCTTCATTGTCATACCAGGAAAGAATTTTTACTAAGTCGCCATCTACAACCTTAGTAAAACTGAGATCAACCAATGCACCGGAAAGCTCTCCGACAATATCCGAAGAAACAACCTGATCACGTGTTACGCTAAGTATCCCCTGCCAGCGAGAATCTTTGGAAGCTTCTTCTAAAATAGAATTTACTTCTTCCACCGTGGTTGGTCGCTTGGACACAAAAGTTATGTCTGCGAGCGACCCGGTTACGATGGGAACTCGTAAAGATATTCCATCGAATTTTCCTTCGAGATCTTTAATAACTCTCCCAACTGCAATAGCCGCTCCAGTTGTTGAAGGAGCAATGTTTTGCGCGCCAGCTCTTCCCTTCCTAAAATCTTTTCCCTTGGTCGGGCCGTCAACAAGATTTTGCGTAGCCGTGTACGCGTGGACAGTGCTCAAAATTGCTTTACTAATTCCAAGTTTTTCGGAAAGAACTTGGATGACAGGAGAGGCTGAATTAGTTGTGCAACTTGCGTTAGAACTAATGTTACAAGTTGAAAGCTCGCCTTCGTTCACGCCCATGAGTACAGTTTTGCCGCCAGCAACTCCATCTTCGTCTTTTGCCGGAGCGGTAATCACCACTCGCTTTGCTCCAGCCGCTAAATGCGCGCTAGCTTTTTCAAATGACTCAAATAGTCCGGTTGCCTCAACTGCAACATCAACTCCCAAATTCTTCCACGGCAAAACGCTCGGATCTTTAGCCTGAAGAACTTTTACTCTTGTTCCATCAACCACTAAATCAGTTCCGTCGATTTCGATTTTCCTGGAATATTTTCCGTAAGCGGTGTCGTATTTTAACAGATAGGCAAGATTTTCCAGGTCGCCCAAATCATTAATCGCTACTATCTCAATTCCGGCCGAACCAAAAAGCTGCCTGAAAAGTAATCTGCCAATTCTTCCAAAACCATTTATTGCAATTTTTGCCATGTAGTTATTCTAACGCTTCTTTGACCTTGCCGACAATGTTAATTGATGGAATAAGAGTTTTTGCTCCCTCATCCCAACTTGCTGGACATGCCTTTCCTTTATTTTCAGTTACAAATTTTAGCGCTTTCACCTTGCGCAACACCTCTCCGGCGCTGCGACCAATATTGTCTGAAGTAATATCCACCCCACGCAACACACCCTCTCCGTCTATTATAAATGCGGCGCGTTGCGCGACCCCTGAAGATTCATCATAAATTCCAAGCTCGCGAGATAATTTGCCGTTATGATCTGCGGCCATCATAAATTTAAAATCTTTGAGCAAGGCTTCGGTCTCCACCCAGGCTTTGTGAGTAAAAACAGTATCGGTTGAAACCACAATTACTTCCGCGCCGGCTGTTTTGAATTCTTCCTGACGTCTCGCCATATCAGCCAATTCAGTTGGACAAACAAAAGTGAAATCCGCCGGATAAAAGAACAAAACAAAAATCTTTCCTTTGAAATCAGCGCTGGTCATCCTTGGCGTTTCGCCATTTGTTGGATTGTAGAATTCAAGATCGAATTCCGGAAACTTTTGATCGATTGTAAACATTATTTTTTAATTAGTGTATTTCCCCCGCGACAGGGGCTACATGTATTCTATATTTTTGCGAAGAAAGGGCAAATCATAAACATTTTTCCAAAAAGAAAACCCCGAATTATCGGGGTATATCCTTATAGAAAACATAAAAAAATGCATTAACCCAAAGTCCCAGAAAGCCCTTCTTGGTCACGGCGCGCATCTTGTAGACCTTGATACTATCACCTTTCTCTGAGAACCAAGCATCTACCTTGCGAATAGTTCTCCGAGAAGCCCGCTTCGAGTTAACTTCGCAGCACTTAAACACCTTAACCTTCGGCTTCATATTCCCAAGCCTGACATATGAAAACTTCACAAGTCACCTCCTTTGTGTTCTATTACTGCCTATAATCTATACCCATAGAAAAAGGTGGTCAACCCCATTAAAATCCGCGCTCGTGCACAAAAAAGGCGCGCTCCGAAGGGGCTGAAGCGAGCTGATTCTAACGGGGTAAATTATCCAATAACCTCCTTCCCTCCTAAATATTTCTGAAGTGCGTGCGGGACATTTATTTTTCCGTCTGCAGTCTGATTATTTTCAATAATTGCAATCAAGATTCTACCGATTGCAAAAGCGGTTGCGTCGTTCATGTGAACGTATTCCAATTTTCCATCTTTTCGGCGAACTTTTGTCTGAAGTCTTCTGGATTGATAGTCGGCCATCATATCGGAAGTGTGCGTTTCTCTGTATCTACCTTGGCTCGGAATCCAGCACTCCATATCAATCTGTCGCTTATCTGGACCCCCCATATCTCCGGTGCAGACTGAAATAACTTGATGCGGGATATTCAGCTCGCGAGTTAAATGCTCTTGGATAGATACGATTAGATCCTGTTCCTTTCTGGAATTTTCTGGCAAACAAAAAGATTCCATTTCTAATTTATCGAACTGATGTACGCGTAAAATTCCGCGTACATCTTTCCCGTAAGAACCGGATTCCCTTCTGAATGCGCTTGAAAAACCCATGTATCGAATTGGAAGATTTTCTTCCGGAATTATTTCATCCATGTGAAGCGGGCCTAAAGTGTGTTCGGCGCTACCAACCAAATATAGATCATCTTTTGGAAGATAGTATCTTTCCTCTTCCTGTCCTGGATCTAATCGGCCCATTCTCCTGAATACATCCGGGCGAATCATTACCGGCGGCACAACCGGAGTAAAAATCTTTGCTGAGTATCCTGGCTCAATTTTTTCGGCGAGCTGGTGCATTATTGTTTCGTTGGTAACAAAATCAAAAACCATTTGGACAATTCCAAATTCAAGCCTCGCCAAATCTCCCATCAGATAATTGAAGCGCGCTCCGGTAACTTCGCCTGCTTTGGTGATATTTATAAGTCCCAGCTTTTCTCCAAGCTCCACATGGTCTTTAACTTCAAAATCAAAAGTCTTTGGCTCTCCCCATTTTCTCAAGACTACGTTACCGCTCTCGTCCGGACCAACCGGCACATCGTCGTCGGGAATATTCGGGATTATCAGCAAAATATTCGTACGTTTTAACTCGACATCTTTCAACTTTTCTTCGGCGATCTTAATAATTTCTTTCAGCCTTTTCGCCTCTTCGATATTCCTTTCTTCTCCAGCCTTCTTCTGGGCCGCTCGAGAAGTTTCGATTTCTACCAAAAGCTCGCGCCAAGTTTTATCGACTTCCAAAAAATCATCCACCAGTTTTGGATCTGCTTTTTTCTTAGAGATGCCAGCCTTCACCTTCTCCGGATCCTGTCTGATTAGTTCAATATCTAACATACTCTATATAATAGCCGTATTTAGACAAAAATAAATAGCGAACCTACTTTTATTTTTCCTTTCCGCGAAATCATTGGCTTTATGGGGTGTCTGAAGAACTTTTTAGCTTGGCTCCTCGCGGACGCGAGGATAAAAAGTTTTGAAGACAGCTAGATTTTCCGCAGGAGAAAATCGACGCGACCCCATAAAACCAATAGATTGAGCCACCTTGCGCTTTTTTAAAAAGATACTATGCTGAGGATATTGGAGATTGTTGCGGCAACCAACCGTAATTCCACTTACGATTTATGAGCGTGCAACCGAATAGGCTCATCCAAGTCAGAATTAAGATCAAACTTGGGTGGAACCGCGATTAAGCCTCGCCCCGACAGAAAGCGAAAAATCGTTTTTTGTCGGGGCGATTTTTATTAATCAATCAAAAAATATAAATGAATAATACCAAAAATCTAGAAGGAATCAGGCACTCCCTAGCCCACCTTTTGGCTGCCGCAGTCTTAAAGAAATTTCCAGACGCAAAGCTGGCTATTGGACCGGTTATTGAGAATGGTTTTTATTATGATTTCTTGCTTTCACGCGGATTAACCCCGGAAGACTTAAAGGACTTCGAAAAAGACATGAAAAAAATGATTGGGGGCAAGCTCCCTTTCTCCGGAAAAGAGGTCAGCAAAGATGAGGCAAAAGAAATTTTTAAAGAACAACAGTTTAAACTAGAACTTATTGAGGAATTCGCCGAAGAAGGGAAAACTTTAACTACCTATAAAACCGGAGAGATATTTTTGGATCTTTGCCGAGGTGGTCATGTAGATAATACTTCCGAAATTAATCCGGATGCTTT
>CAZTBQ010000046.1:0-3316 GCA_964612445.1 uncultured Candidatus Saccharibacteria bacterium
CCTCCATTAATTAAATTCATATAAAGCAACGGTGTTTTGCGTGATGGCTTAATAAAATTAAGACTTTGCAAATGCTCCCAGGTTTCCACTCCTTTAATTTTTGCGGCAACCTTAGCGCAGGCAACGCTGATTCCTAAAATAGCGTTGGCGCCAAGCTTTGATTTATTTGGGGTTCCATCCAACTTCAAAAGACGCTCGTCGATTCCGCGCTGATCAGCAACATCCATGTCTAAAAGTATTGGCGCCGCCATTTGGGCGTTAGCGATTGCCTTATTTACACCCAGCCCTCCGAAGCGGGATTCTCCGTCGCGAAGCTCTAGAGCCTCATGGGCACCAGTAGACGCCCCCGAAGGAACCTCAAAAGTTCCCACTTCCCCGTTAGCATAAACACTAACAGAAATTGTTGGATTTCCACGTGAATCTAAAATCTCTCTTGCTTCAACTTTTTTTATTAAACTATCCATTCTTTTTTCTCAATATTAGCATTAAATCCGACACATTTGAACCTGTCTGTCCGGTAAAAATATTTGCACCAATTTTTTCGAAAAAAGTTTGCGCGTCATATCTATAAATATGCTCGTCGATATCTAATCCCGCGGAAACAGTCATGCCTTTTGAAAGAGTGTCGGCGATTGCTCCAGCCATAGGGCCATTATCAATCCCGTCCGAGGCGATACTAATAACTAATTCGTTTTCCTTTATCACCTTTAAAGCCTTTAGCGCCAGATATTGATTGCGTCCACCGCTACCTCCCGGGGTTTTAATAATGAGCGACGGTTCGCCCCCTGCAAGCACCACATCTGCGCCAGCTTCACCCTGAAGTTTAGCCAAAGCTACATCCATGTCATCATAAATTTCTGCAGAAATTATTTTTGCTGAATAACCCAACTCTTCCGATTTCGCCTTCATAGCATTAAGTGCCAGCTCATTTGAAGCCAGGGTTACATTCAATACATTTTCAAAGAAGATATCTTCTTTCGGCGTTTCGGTTAAATTATAGTGATCGCGGATATTATATTTAGTTAAAATCGCGGCTGCTTCCTCTGCGGTGCTCGAGTCTTTGAATGTTGGACCGGAGGCAACAAGATTACTGTGTCCTCCCGGAACGTCGCAGAAAATTAACCCGACGATTTTTGCGGGATAAAACATTTTTGCGAGCCCTCCCCCCTTAAGAAGAGAAAGATGCTTGCGAACTAAGTTTAGTTCCTGAATAGGCGCGCCAGTCGAAAGGAAATCCTGATAGAGTCGATCGTTATCCGCACACTCACTTTCCGGATAACAAAGCAAAGAGGAACCTCCGCCGGAAATTATCACTAGCACCAGGTCTTCTGCGCTGATCCCGCGAGATAGTTCAACGATGTGCCTAGTCGCCTCAACATTTTCTGAAGATGGTCGGGGGTGAGTACCGTGAAAAGTCTGGATTATTGAACAGCTTCCTCTATTAATATCAATTACTGCTCCCGCTTTAATTCTATCTCCAAGAACTTCTTCCAAAGCTCCCGCCGCCTCACAAGAGACCTTGCCGAAACCGATTACCTTAATTGATTTATATTTATTCAAATCAATTTCATTGCCGGAAATAATAAGCTTTTCACCATCGATTTTAACGTTATCGTGAATCGCCTTCTTGGTACTGATTGCCGAGAGCCCAGCTTCAATAATTTCTAGGGCGTCCTTCCTCTCTCTGGTTATTGCCAGCTGTTCAAAGTTTTTTATCCAATTAGGCATTGATCTGATTAATTACTTTTCCTTCGGCAAAAGATTTTAGATTTTCCGCGGTGGTTTCCATAATTTCTCGAACCGCTTCCTCTGTATTAAAAGCTATGTGCGGTGTAACTATTACATTTTGCATATCCATTAAAAGTTGATTCTCGAAAAGAGTTTTGAAATCTTTAAATGCTTCTGGCCCTTTTTTCATTAACTCACCTTCTTCTTTGAGCTGCCTTTCACTTTCCAACACATCTAGTCCCGCGCCGGCGATATCCCCTCTAGACAGCGCCTGAACGAGAGCGTCGGTTTCTACGAGCTCTCCGCGTGCATCGTTAATTAAGTATGCGGTTTTTTTCATCAACCCGATATTTTGCTTATTAATGAGGTGATGAGTGGTTGGATTGTACGGAGCGTGTAACGTGACTATGTCAGAATTTTTTAGCAGGTCCTCCAACGAAACGTATTCAAAGCCTTGTTCTTTGGCGAAATTTAGATCTGGGAAAGAATCGCATGCGATTATTTTCATTTCAAAACCTTTGGCGATTTTGATTACATTTTTGCCAATGCGTCCGGTTCCGACAACCCCTAAAGTTTTCCCGTACAAATCAAAGCCTTTTAGATTGGAGATATCAAAGTTATCTCCCTCCATGAGCTGATGACGGGCGGTATAAATTTTTCGGGAAAGATTAAGAATTAATCCAAATGCGAATTCGGCAACCGTTCGCGAACCATATGACGGAACGTTGGAAACTGCGATACTTTTCTCTTTTGCGTACGCGCCATCAACGTGATCAAATCCTGTCGAACGAGTTGTGATAAATTTTACTCCGGTCAAAGAATCCAATACTGGTTGTTTTATTTCGGAGTTAACGAAAACCGAAACCGCCTCTGCTCCAAGAGCGACGCTGACATTGCCTGGGGTCAGATTTCCCTCTTCAAAAACAAGCTCGTGACCTGGAAGTTCTTTGGTGAAATATTCTTTTTCTTTTTCGGTTGCTTCAAAAAATGCTATTTTCATCCTGTAGTGAAATTGCGACTATTGGCTTTTCAGTTTTCGTCGCGATATATATTTATTTTGACTTTTTTATTTATCACTCCAAATCTCATCATAGAACTCAAACCAAAGGCTGGTCGCAATTCTACTACGGGATGAACCGAGTACTATGTACTCATAGTGCTTGGTGAACTCAACCCATTGCTTCAATTATAAACCAAAACCGGAATTGGTGAAAACAATAAAAAAACCGCCTAACGGCGACATTTCGCTTGTTTACACTGAGCCTGTCGAAGTGTGCTCGGGGTGGGAATCTCACAAAATCTGCAAAGCAGATTTTCTCACGACCTCTCGGTTTTGAGTAATTTCCTACACGGGGAAACTTCCGTTTCCCCGACCCCCTTCCCGTTCGAGTCTCATCACTAAATACATAGTCCCGCCGTCGGCGGGGCACAGAATTCGTAAAACAAAAATCCCGTAAACGGGATTTTTGTTAACGATATTCTAGGTGTGCGTTTATTTGACGAAATCCGAGCCTTTTTTGAGCGAAACTGACGGCGCGCTTCGCGCGCCAAACTGAACGCTCGGGCGGGCAAAAAGGAAGGGGGTTGG
>CAZTBQ010000046.1:3326-4206 GCA_964612445.1 uncultured Candidatus Saccharibacteria bacterium
AAACGGGATTTTTGTTAACGATATTCTAGGTGTGCCCAGGGTGGGAGTCGAACCCACATGCCATGCGGCGCACGATCTTAAGTCGTGAGCGTCTGCCAATTCCGCCACCCGGGCAATGTGAAAATACTACTTCATTTTTTACTTCACTTCAAGAAAATAGAGCTTTTGTCGCCCTTCTTCGCCAAGGCTTCGAAGGGCATAAAAGTTGCTAGTGAACGTGTCCGCCTCCGTCAAGACTTCGGCGGGACATAAGAACCCGTAATACAAAATCCGCCCAATGGCGGATTTTGTAAACGGAGTTCTAATGGAGGTGTGGGCAAGGACTCTCACCTTGCGTATAGCGGCTTGCGGACCGCTCGCGTTTGGTACTTCGCCACCACACCAAAATAATTATATCACTTTGACATGAGCTTAACTCCTCTATAATATTTCACTAGTTAATTTTGAAGGAGGAATAAATGGCGCCTTGGCGTGAGTGCATGGACCTCGCAATCCCCTGTCCGCACTGCGAAGGGAAAGTACACTATTGGTTCTTGGCGGCAAGCATTGAGTGCCCCGAAGACTCGTTCGGAATCTATTGCAAAAATTGTCATTACGATTTCGGTCGAGAAGATTGGAATAAAATTTTACAAAAGAATCTTGAAAATGAGCAGCCCTTAGCGGGCTGATTTTTTATTTGTTCAATTCTCCCCAAAAGAAAAACACCTCTTCGAGGCGTTTTTCTTTCAGAGGCCCGGGTGAGAAATCTCACATAAACACAGTTTTTGCCCCGACCCCCTCACTTTAAAAACCCACGGTTTTTAAAATTTTCCAACACGGGGCAAAAAGGTTCGATTCTCGCCATAAAAAATAGCAGCTTAGTAGCTGCTTTGTTTTATGA
>CAZTBQ010000047.1:0-4165 GCA_964612445.1 uncultured Candidatus Saccharibacteria bacterium
TGGATGGCGTGCCGGCTAAAGAGCAATACAAAAAATTTAGAATACGAACCATAGATACGCCAAACGATACCGGCATGCTTCGAGAGGTTATCGATAGGCGCTTAAGCCATCCCGAATGGCCACTTCCGGATATTCTTTTGATTGACGGGGGAGCTCCGCAGGTTAATGCAGTTATGGATGTTTTGGAGTCAAAATCTTTAAGGCTTAGAGTGTTGGGATTAGCCAAGGGTCCGGAACGCAAGAATAATGATGTGATTGGTGTTTTGCCCAAAGGGGTCGATATTAAGACGTTAATCCAGATTCGGGACGAAGCGCATCGTTTTGCAGTTAGCTATCACCGCAAGCTCCGATATGCTAAAATGATGGAAAGGTAAAATCATAATAAATAAATGGAACAAATTCATACAAGCGAGCAGGGTAAGCCCGTAGCTCACAAAACTGATCCAAAAGACTTCTTTTTGCATCTCTTTACTATGGGACTGATGTATTTTTCGGTCGGCAATTTTTTGTCACTGTCCTTCGAAATAATTAACAGAGTTTTTCCGGACACCATAAATACTTATGGATATTATTCATCAGGTTTTAGTTCCGGGATGAAGTTTTCAATCGCCAGTTTAGTAGTGCTTTTCCCATTGTACTTATATCTCAATAATTTTTTGCATAAGCAATATGAAAAACAGCCAGAGAAGAAGGAGGCGAAGATTCGTAAATGGTTGATTTATTTTACTCTTTTTGTTTCGGCTATAACCTTAGTAGGAGATTTAGTTTACGGAGTTTATTCGTTACTGGACGGCGAACTTTCCGCGAGATTTTGGAGTAAGGAAATAATAGTATTACTAACGGCCGCTGCTGTTTTCTATTATTATTTACATGATATTAAAAAAGGCGATCAAGTTAAGACAATATAACAATAATGAAGTTTTTTAATTATTTAGTAATCGCTGTTGTGCTTGGAGTGGTTGTTTTTGGATTCACGATGATTGGAGCCCCGGGACATGCGCGAAAGTTAAGATTCGACGAGGCGCGTATAAATAATTTGCAGAACATTCAAAATGAAGTCATTTATTATTGGCAGAAGTCACAAAAGTTGCCAGAGACTATTTCAGCGCTTGGCGGGGCATCCAGATATGGACAGGTGTTCACAGTTCCGGTTGATCCGGCTACTGGAAAGGAATATGTCTATAAAGTTAATGGACCGGAAGAATTTATGCTTTGCGCCACTTTTGATTTAAGCAGCGAGGACCCTTGGGCAGCCGATAGAACCGTTCCAAAAAGCGGCTATGAATATGAATCTTGGGATCATGATGCTGGCAGTCAGTGTTTCACTCGAAGGATAAACAAAGAATTATATAAGCCAATAACTAGTCCCGAAATTATTCCACCCGGCAAATACTAAGCCCCGTAGTGAATCTGGCACTTGTATTTTCTTTTTAAGGAAATACCATGCCACTATGTGCCAGATCTACTACAGGGTAAGTTAAAAAAATCCCCGAAAGGGGATTTTGAATTATTTACATCTTATTTCCAGCTAGACCGAGAGCGACAATAGCATCTTCATTTTCGGTGCGCTTTCTGGCAAGTTCACGATTAGCAGCTACTGATTTTGCCCAATTTGCTTCGCGCTCAAGGGCTGGAGCCAGCGCTTTGATCTGACGAATCCGACCAATCGAAAGCGCATCGTAGAGCAGGCGGACGATACGCAAAGTGGAAGTCTTGTCGCGGTAGTTTTCGAAGATTTCAAAAAGTGACATAAAATCTTCAAACTCCAACTTTCCAAAGATTCGGACCAGCTCCGAAAGGTCTTTATCCCCATTTCGACGCGGATATTTTCTTTTTGCGGTCATTTCTGCCTCCTAAATAACTGCGCTCAATATATCGGCACAGAAGGGGTTTGTCAAAAATAAAATTTTATGTTAGAATCCTTTAACTAATAGAGGGACTATTATTGTTGATTCCGCCCCGCGGAATACGCGGGATTACGTATCTCTATGTCTCCGCCAGCTGGCGGATCCGAGAGCTACGAGAATTTCCCCGACCCCTTTCCCGTCAACGTGCTCGCTTTGTTCACAAATTTACAACAAATTTTAAATCATATGAATCCAGAAAAATTACGAAACATAGCTATTATCGCGCACGTTGACCATGGGAAGACCACGTTGGTTGATGCGCTTCTTAAGCAGTCCAAAAGTTTCAAATTAAAAACCGGCGCGACGGATACTTTAATGATGGATTCCAACGAACTCGAGAGAGAGCGTGGTATTACCATTTTTTCTAAAAACGCAGCCGTTATTTATGTGGATACCAAAATCAACATAGTAGATACTCCAGGCCACGCAGATTTTGGCGGTGAAGTTGAACGAATTATGCGAATGGTTGATGGAATTCTTTTGTTGGTTGACGCAAAGGAGGGCCCGATGCCACAAACAAAATTTGTGCTCAAAAAAGCAATTCAGGCTGGTCACAGAATCATTGTTGTTATAAACAAAATTGATAAACCAGGAGCAAGAGCTAACTGGGCGCTCGAAAGAACTTTTGATTTATTCATCGAACTAGGAGCGACAGACACACAGGCTGATTTTCCGGTAATCTACGCATCCGGTTCACAGGGAAAAGCTGGACTCGAAAGCGATTTGGAAAAAATGGAAAATGTTCAGCCGATCTTCGAAACAATTTTAAAATATATTCCTGCGCCAACAGTTGATAAGGAAAAGCCGTTGCAGATGTTAACGGTTAATTTGGCCTACGATAATTACAAGGGAAAAATTGCAATTGGAAGAATCTATTCCGGAGAACTTAAGAAAGGGATGGAAATCGTCCACATTAATCGCGACGGCGTTTCCAAGAAAGCCCAAATTTCTTCAATTTTGCTTTTTGATGGAATGGGTAAAGTTGATGTGGATAGTGCTTCGGCCGGAGAAATTGTTGCGATCGGTGGTATTGACGATGTTTCGATCGGAGAAACTATAGCCGATAAAGATAATCCGATTGCGCTTCCAACTATCGATATTGAAGAGCCGACAGTTAAAATGACTTTTGCAATCAACAATTCTCCATTCGCCGGACGCGAGGGGCAGTTTGTAACCTCAAGGCATTTGGCGGATAGGTTGAAGAGAGAAATTGAAACCGATGTTGCTTTGCGTTTGGCTCACACCGAGAATTTTGATTCTTGGGAAGTTTGTGGACGCGGAGAACTTCATTTGGCAATTTTGATTGAGAAAATGCGCCGCGAGGGTTATGAATTTCAGGTGTCACGTCCACAAGTTATTTTTCATGAAAAAGATGGTAAGAAAATGGAGCCGGTTGAAAGGGTAAGCATCGAAGTTCCGGAAGAATTTACCGGAGTAGTTATCGAAGAGATGGGAAAGAGAAAAGGGTTAATGGTTGATTTACGAATCGAGCCGAACCCTGCAGGAGGCAATATTGGATTTTTGGAATTTTTGGTCCCAACCAGAGGACTTATTGGTTTTAGAAATATCTTTTTAACAAAGACAAAGGGACAGGGAATAATGAACTCGATTTTTGAGGACTATGAAGACTATAAGGGAGAATTTGAATCAAATCCGCATGGCTCACTAGTTGCATCAGAATCTGGAATGACCCGCGCCTATGGAATGTTAAACGCCGAAGGGAGGGGCGCGCTATTTGTTGCTCCGGGGCAGGAAATTTATGAAGGAATGATCGTTGGGGAAAACTCCAAGGCCATGGATATTCGCGTTAACGTTTGCAAAGAAAAACAACTTTCCAACATGCGTGCTAAAAGCGATGGAGGAATGGAATTCTTGAAAGTTCCAAGAATAATGACTTTGGAAGATTCTCTAGAGTACATCGGCGACGACGAGCTCGTAGAAATTACCCCAAAATCAATTCGATTACGAAAAGTATACCTAACCGAGATCGAAGAAAAGCGCGCCGGCAGAGGATTGTAATTTCCTTCTTTGCTTGTTGGCATAATAATTTAATCTCACATTAGACCGAGCACCGTTGGTACTCGGTCAACCCTTAAGGGGTTGACTTTTGTCTTCAATCTGGTATAATAGTTTACGAACGAGTGTGAGCAGAGCTTGTCGATGATATCGGCCAAGCCTTGTCCCACATCTGTTTGTTGCTAAAAACCCCTTCGGGGGTTTTTAGTTTGCACAGCAACCGAGTACACGCAGTGTGCTCG
>CAZTBQ010000048.1:0-577 GCA_964612445.1 uncultured Candidatus Saccharibacteria bacterium
CCGGGGTTGAGGCCAGTGCCGTATTAGGATTATTGTTTTCTCGATGTTGATAGGTCTAAATACAGGGTATAAAATGATATAAATGGCCTAGGCCCTCCCCGGAAGGGGTAAAAATAATAAACAATAATGAGGGAAAGTTTCGAAAAGCCCAATCTCGCCTTTGTCGATGGTCAAAACGTATTTTTCGGCACCACCAAATGTTCTGACTGCGCCAAAAGGATGGGTATTGAAATACAAAATATTAAGCTAGCGGATTGCAATTGTGGATTTGCATGGGAGGTAAACCTGCCCAAATTCAGAGTCTACCTAAAAGAGAATTATAAAGTTTCAGAGGCTTATTATTTCCTCGGGAATTTGCAGGATGGTAATGGAGATCTATATAAAGAAATACAGAAAGCCGGATTCATTCTCGTATTTAAAGAACATCACAATAAAGCTAAATCCAAAAAGAAGGGAAACGTTGACGCAGACTTGGTTTTTGAAGTTATGAAAAATATTGCGGACAACTCGGAATTTAATCAAATCGTTATTGTCTCCGGAGATGGCGATTACAAGAAAATGGTTAGCTATCTTATTT
>CAZTBQ010000048.1:624-4051 GCA_964612445.1 uncultured Candidatus Saccharibacteria bacterium
GGAAAATTTAATAAAATACTTTTCCCGAACAAAAAATTTGCATCATCCTTATACCATGAGTTCGGCGGAGAGGCTTTCGATTATCTGGAGAATATTAAAAAATATATAAAATAAAAAGGCCCCTAGGGCACTAACACCCTTCGGGTCCTTTTTGTATTGATATATAGATTATAGGCGGGTGCATTTTAGGTGTCAAGAATCTAGCTTCCCACGCTACAAGCTGCATGCTGCACGTTACAAGTCCTTAGTTCTCCGCCATAATATTCCCCGCGTTATCCTTAATTTTGAACTTCGCCGAGCCCAAACCACCTCCGCTAAACGGTCCAGCAGGCAAAACTGCAGAGCGTCCATAGAATTGCAACTTCGGCGGGTCATATGGGACTCCAGAATAATTAAACGCCCAGACGTAAGTACTGCTCGCGTAAAGTTGTGTGCTGCTAGAATTAAATGTGAATGTTTTTTCTCCGGTGCAGGAATTGCCATTAAATGAATTATCCGGAATCGCAATCTGCGTGTTCACTCCGGCAATTTGTTCATAAAGAATCATCGTGCATGGATTTGAGCCAGGATCACGACTTGCAGTTGCAAAGTCTGTAGTATAAACACTTATTTCTCCAAGAATTCCATCAGTCGTCACAGTGAAAGGTTGTGACGCTCCGGAATCTATCCTGCCACTAAGAAACGGTTTCTCGTATCCTAGAGGGAAGGAAAAAGTTTTGGAAGATATTTCGGAGTAATTTCCAAAGTCATCCTTAGCACGAACTCTAATCAGATAGTTATTTGGTGTTTCAACCGGAATGTTGGTAGTTAAAACTCTGCCGACATTCGTCCAGGACGAGCTTGAAAATTCGGTTGAGGTGGAAACTTGAACTTCGTAAGTTATTTCCGAGTCCGGCGAGTCGGAATCCGTAGATTTTTCCCAAGAAAGTCCAAGCAAAGAATTCAAATCATCAAAAGCGGTCGTAAAGTTTGCCGGAGTTGTCGGCAGCTGTTGAGTTGGCAACCCATCAAGCAAATAAATTTTTGGACCGCTGGCAATATGTGAAAGCTCCTGCGTTCCTCCGCCGGCATGAGTTAGTTCATAATAGGCGAGCTTAACGTAGCTCATCGACGTTGTTGTGGCTAATACATCCGGATTAAAAGCTAGCCGCCCATCCTCTTCCGGCAAGCAAGACGCCGAATTATCCAAACCTCCTCCGACTCCGTCGCACCTGGTTGGATCAATAGCGAATACATAGGTGAATAAAACACTATCACCATCAGTCACCTTGAAGTCATTCGCGGTATTCAGTATTGAATTTGTCCCATTCGGCTCACGGTTTAAATATCCAACCAGCGCTTGCCAGGCAATATCTCCCGAACGGATGAACGGCCTCGATGAATATCGCAGGTCTATAAAATATTTTGTTGAAGTTGCAGACGGATCGCGCGGGTCTTTGTAAAAATAAACATTATCCGGCAAGTCCGGGAAGAAAGATGAAGCATCTACGACTTCGGAACGCAATCCTTCAGCATCTTCAGCGACCAGCTTGTGTCCATATCCTGTTCCGGTTTCGAATACGGAAATTTCTGTGCCGGTAGAATAAGTTTCCAAGACGGTCGAGCTTCCATTTAATAATACATACTTAACTGTAGAGGTGCTTCCGGAAAAATCTTTCGACTCACCCCAAGAGAAATATATTTTAAGCGCGGGCTTATTCACTTCGGCGACAGAAGTTTTTCCTTCGGCAAATTTTGGAGTCTCCGGTTTGCTTCTCGGCTCCGGTAGGTTCGATGAATTTTGTGGTTTCGGAATTTCTCTGACTGCAAAATTAACCTCTCCATAGACATCGCATCCATGCCCGGAAAATTCATATTCATTTGTTGCTGGCGAGCACGTGCCGTCGGCAAATTTAACTTTTCGTTCCAGACTTTGCCCTTCATCCGTAATCGAATTTTTATCGTAGAAAAGGGAGTCGACAATTTGCTTGTCGGCATCGTAAAGGTTGATGGTAATTTTTTGAGGATCTGCCGAAGTTCCACCATTCGGAAGTTGCGCGGAGCGAGTTATGTCCGCAGCTCGGCCGCCGTAATTCACAGCGTCATAGTTGTATAGGCCGACTAGTAAAAATCCTTTCGGCGGAATAATAACTTTATCTTCCGTTGAAGATGCTTTAAATGAGGCAAGTGAAGTTGTACTGGTGGATGTGTCTTTAATATACCTAAGTGACCAGCCTCCTAAATCTTGTTCGGTTGATAGGGGATTATAGAGTTCAATAAATTCTTTTCCTTCATCGGTGCTCGAGGCGTTAAATAAAATCTCACTAATTAAAATATGAACACTTGTGGTTGTTGTCGCCGGCTCTGGAGTTGCAGTGGGTATAGCCACAACCCCTCCACCTCCTCCGGATACAGTTCTAATTGGTGGTGGCGGAGCAGGCATAGGCTGCAGATTCTCGACAACCGGAGTCGTTGTTGCGGGGCTGGTTGTGGTGTCCGGGGTTATCTCAACTGGTTTAAACGGCTCAAGTTCATCTGCGTTCATGGCGAGAAGCTCATATCCGTTTTGCTCAACAATTATCGGCGTCCCAAGCTGATTATATGACTTGCCACCGGTATTGGCTGATTTTTGGCTCTGGCCTGGTGATAAATCATCAGTTAAATCCTCATCAGTAACTAAATTATTTGGGAAAAATAATTTAGTTATAAAATTTCCAACCGTCTGACCTGCATCATACGCACTTTGTTGTGCGGCTCGGCCAGCATCAATTGCGCTTCCGAGCGCGCTAGCCGCTGTGCCATAGAATTTAGAAACTAGGCCGGCTAACGAGAATGTTGGCGGATTTAAAACTGTATCAAGCTTATCGCGATCCAAGACAACTAAGTGCTGTGGAAAATCTTTATTCACCAAAGCATCTTGTGCTTGTTTTTCAAAAAGCTGTATCATTCCAACCCCATGCACAATCGTTTGTTTGGCCAAACGGTCAAAATATGCTGACAAAACCGGCTTCAACTCATCTCGGTTTTCGATAACATATTTATTTTTTGTATTGAAAGCGCCGGCATTTTCTAAAGATAAATACGATATTTCAAATAATTTTCCATTTTCATCTTTTCCATATCCAAATCCGTTTCTTTCCTCAATTATTTTCGGTTCAGAATATTTCGGATCATTAATTGTATCTTTAGAAAAGAAATATTTATTCGAATAAGTCGCAAGTGATTTTATATATTCTTCCGGAGTAGTTTTTTGAGGAATTTGCAGTCCAGATGAACGAATTTCCGAAAGTAAATTTAGTTGGCCGATATTGTTAGGGTTATATTGGTTTGTAAATTCTTCGTACGGCGAGCCGGAGTCCGCAGTTACGGATTCCAAACTTTGGGCATGAGTGTCATCTCGGGTGTGGTCTGGCACAGACATATCTTCGAGAACGTGTAAAATAAACCC
>CAZTBQ010000049.1:0-3935 GCA_964612445.1 uncultured Candidatus Saccharibacteria bacterium
GGCTCCGACGGCTCTGACACTATAATTACCAAAGATCTCAAAAAAGACGGTTTTAAGGTCAAAATAGGCCAAAAACGGGCTAATATACCAGTCGGGATAGACCTTTTTGTCTATACTCAGGCTGTACAGCCACAGAATGAAGAGTTTGTATTCGCAAAGAGCACCGGTAAGGAAGTTCTCTCCTATCCGCAAGCTTTGGGACGATTAACAACTCATTTTAAGACGGTTGCGATTTGTGGAGCTCACGGGAAAAGTACGACTACCGCGATGGTTGGAAAAATTTTAATTGATGCGAAAATTGATCCGACAATTATTTTAGGAACTAAAGTTGATTACTTGGATGGTTCGAATTTTAGGTTGGGCCGATCTAAGGTTCTTCTAATAGAATCGGATGAGTATGGGGCCGCCTTTTTGAACTACTTTCCCGAAGTTGCGGTGATTTTGAATATCGATAAAGAGCATTTGGATTTCTACGGAAGTTTCGCGAAAGTTAAAAGCACCTTTTTAAAGTTTGCCGAAAATATTAAACCCGGAGGAGTTTTAATTTTGAATCAAGATGATAAAGTGGTTAGTTCCCTAACTTCTAAATTCGAAAAAATCGCGAAGAGGAAAAAATTTAAAATAATTAAATTTTCTTTGAGCAAGAAAAATATTTTGGAGTTAAAGAAAAATATTTCTATTCCCGGAGTTCACAATCTTTCAAATGCCCTTGGAGCGGTTAAGGTTGCAGAGGTCCTTGGAGTGGACTCGAAAGACTCACTTAAATCGCTTTCTAAGTTCAACGGAGTCTGGCGCAGGATGCAGTTACGCGGAAAATTTGCCGGGGCGAACGTTTACGACGATTATGCTCATCATCCGTCGGAAATCAGCGCTTCCCTTTTAGGACTAAAGCAAAAATATTCTAAGGCGAAAATTATTTGCGTATTTCAGCCACATCAAGCGAAAAGAGTTCAGTCACTATTTAAAGAATTTGTCGGGTCGCTTTCGAATGCGGATTTTTGTGTGATTCTGCCTATTTACATGGTTGCCGGCCGAGACCTCTTAAAAGTTAAGTATGACTCCCCTCTTTTGGTAAAGAACCTGGTGAAAAAATACGCGAACAAAAAATTTATTTATTTAGAAAATAAAAATAATTTGGTGGGAGAATTAAAAAAATATATCGCTGAAAATAAAAATTGCGTGATTGTGATGATGGGCGCAGGTAGTATTTTTGAGATGACGGATGTATTAACTAATCACCAATAACTTACGACTTATAACTGAAGCAATTCAACTTGTTTTTGTTATTAGTTATAAGTGGATAGTTTTAAGTTTTTTCTATTATTTCGTTGTATTGTATAGTGCCAAAACTTCGGCGGCGGAAAGGGCGCGGCTGTATAGGCGAATATCGTCGATTATTCCGTCAAAATGTCCAGCCCAGGCATCATTTCGCGTGGCAATTTTAAAAGATGCTCCCGGGTCGCTGTATAAAGAATTATTTGCTTGTCCTGAGTTGATCAATGCTCCATTTTTATAAATGCGTATAGTTTCGTTGTCGTATGTTGCGACTAAATAGCCCCAGACGCCTACCGGCCAGGTGGTATTAACGGAGATATTATTCGCGTAGCCGCCACGGAACCAAGCGGCTCCATCGTCCGAACCCGTCGTTTGCGCCTCTAATGAGAGTATATATATTGTTTAGGACTGATGGATTTACCCACATAGAAATAGTGCCAGGGGCTAATCCGAATCCGGCGGGAACCGTAACATTTATGTAGCTATTTATTAGCGTGCAGTCTGCTCCGCATGTAGGATGCCAGTTAATTGCTGTGCCAACTTTTCCAGACGTCCAGGTATAGGTTTGATTGTTTTGCACAAAATTTGTTGGTCGATTGAATCCCGAAGAATCAACCGTTGTAGTTCCGCTCCCCTCATCAAACTTCCACCAACCAAGTAAGCCATCCATAAAAGGAGCTAGTGACATATTATTGCCAACTTCGAATTGTCCGATATTAGAACCTCCGTCTGCCCCCGCAGTAGAAAGATACTTTTGAGATTCCGGAGTAGCTATTACTTTCCAACTTCCGCCGGTTACATAAGTGTAATATTTTGTTGAAGTTGTGTTTTGCGGATCAATCGGAAGTTGAGAAATTGGAGAGTTGGAGGAAATTCTTTGAAAATTAACCGGGATCCAGCCGGTTCCGTTAGTATTCCTTAAATTAGCAGTTGTTACGCAATTATATGTGTAACCACTTGGTAGCGCTGGTAAGCCTAAGCTTCCGCATGTCGATGAGGCGTTATCTGGAAGAGACACGTAGACTATTGTTGAAGTCCCCATAAAACCAGAAGTGACGTCTGCGGAGAATAGATTGAGTGCAGTATTGATTGTAGCTAAATCCGATAGACGATTACTATCACGAGCTTGCTTCAAAAGTTCCACGGGATTCAAAGTCATGACGACGACAATCGAAAGAATGGCGACCAATGCCAAAACAACCAAGAGTTCAATCAGGGTGAATGATTTATTGTTCCTGTGGGCAATTCTTAATTCAGAATTCATTATTAGAATGCTTATTAATTGTATCAAAAAAACTCTGCATTCCGCCAGTTGGCGGAGCAGAGTTTTTTTGTATTATCGCTTAGAGATTAGTTACAATGACTTCGTTAATTTTCGGAGGATCAATCGGTTTGTCGTTTGAATCGGTTGGAAGGTCGCCGATCTTATCAACAACTTCTTGTCCGCTAATAACTTTTCCGAATATAGTGTAGTCCTTCTGCAATGGAACATCTTCGAGCATTATGAAGAACTGGCTGCCGTTGGTATTCTTTCCGGAATTTGCCATGGCAACAACTCCCTTTTTATATCCGGCTTGGTAGCTCGGAGTGGCTGGGTTGAGTTCGTCGTCAAATTTATATCCCGGACCGCCCATTCCGGTTCCGGTTGGATCTCCGCCTTGAATCATAAAGTCTTTAATAACTCGATGGAAAATAACTCCGTCGTAGAATTTTTTACCCGCTAAATCTATAAAGTTCTGAACTGTTTTTGGCGCATCAGCGTCATAAGTCTCAAATGTAATGTCTCCTTGGCTAGTTTTTAATGTTATTTGGTGTTTCACGTTGGTGTTTTGATTTGATGTATTTGTGTTGTCGACCGGTTGTGGGTTGGTTGGAAAGGCCATTGATATCCCCTGCAGAATAAAGATGGCAACCATTCCGAATATCAGAATATTTTTTAAATTCATTTTCATAGGTTTTAGTTTAGCAGAAATTTCGCAACCTTCAACGTTGCCAAAATATTGAAGGTGTGTCGATATATTAGATTTTAAAACGAGGGCATATTTTGATATAATTATTCAAATGAAAGAACTACTGACGCGGGCTTTCGAGGGTGCTTATCGGTTGATTTCACGAACTATAATTTTCCGTTTTGATTCGGAGAAGGTGCATGAATTTTTTCTTTCTTGGGGTAATTTTTATTCAAAATATCCATGGCTTATCGCCCCTTTTTCATTTTGGCTGAAACCGAAGAATGCGAAACTAACCCAGGTTATTTCGGGCATTACTTTTAAAGGACCAATTGGTCTTGCGGCTGGTTTTGATTACCGCGCAAATTTGCCTAGACTACTTCCCTATTTGGGATTTGGCTTTGGCACTGTCGGTACTTTTACCAATAAACCATATGCCGGAAATGCGGCCCCTCGTTTGGGACGATTGGTAAAATCAAAAGCGCTTTTAGTAAATAAGGGTTTCAAAAATGATGGCGTGGATTTTGCGATCGAGAAACTTAAAGAGGATGATTTTCAGATGCCGGTCGGACTTAGTATTGGAAAAACAAATATTGATGAAGTTTGCACTCAAGAGCTTGCAATTGAAGATATTAAGTCTGCGTTTGTGCGAGCAGAATGTTCTTCTGCGGGTTTTAACTATTATGAATTGAATATTAGCTGTCCGAATTT
>CAZTBQ010000050.1:0-3927 GCA_964612445.1 uncultured Candidatus Saccharibacteria bacterium
CGCTCTCGCCCGGGATACGCGCCTAGCTGACCAGACCGCTAGGAAGTGATACTCTATGCCCCACTGCGCAGGGTGCAGGCGCCTTTGGATTCGTTTTTTCCCTTGGAAAATGGCGCGCCAGATGGGTGAAACGACATCAAAGGATTAAAACACCCATCGTCCGCTCACAATGGTAAATTATTTTAAAACTCTACGCAAATATTTCGCGGTAAACCCCCACACCTATGCATAGGTGTGGGGGTAAAACTACCTTCTTATTTTTTTTGGAGAACCCTACGGAGATACTTTGCTGTGAAACTTTCTGAACTTTGAGATACTGTTTCCGGCGTTCCTTGAGCGATTATTTTTCCACCTCGAGATCCACCCTCTGGACCAAGATCAATAACCCAATCGGCAGTTTTTATCACATCCAAGTTGTGCTCGATAACTACAACCGTGTTTCCTCGATCAACCAGACGTTGTAAAACTTTTAATAATAAATCGATATCCGCAAAATGCAGACCGGTTGTTGGCTCATCCAATAAATATAAAGTTTTATGCGTATCTCTTTTGCCAAGCTCGGCAGCAAGCTTAACTCTTTGCGCTTCTCCGCCGGAAAGAGTTGTGGCTGATTGCCCCAACTGCAAGTATCCCAAACCAACCTCGGCTAGAATTTTGAGGCGGTCATGGAGCCAAGGAATGTCTTCGAAAAACTTCTCGGCTTCCTCGATGGTCATCTTTAGAATGTCAAAGATATTTTTCTTTTTATATTCAACTTCTAAAGTTTCCCTATCAAAACGTTTTCCTTTACAAATGTCACACTGAACATAAACCGTCGGCAAGAAGTGCATTTCAATTGCAATCACTCCATGTCCTTCACAGTTTTCACAACGGCCTCCTGGGACATTAAAGCTAAACCTGCCAGGCTTGTATCCGCGCACGCGCGCGTCGTCGGTCGAAGCAAACAAATCACGAATAAATGTCCACGCGCCAACGTAGGTGGCAGGATTTGATCTTGGGGTTCTGCCAATCGGCGACTGATCAATATTTATAACGCGGTTTATATATTCCAGACCTAAAATTGAATTTACGTGCGCCGGTTTTCCGTCGGAAGGATTTAGCTCGTGAAAACGTTTGGCGATATTTTTATGGATAACTTCGTAAAGCAAAGTGCTCTTACCGGAACCAGATACACCGGTTATTGCCGTAAAACGACGAAGTGGCACGTCGACATTAATATTCTTTAAATTGTTCACATTCGCTCCACGAATTTTTATGTATTCTTGCGCTTTACCTATTTTTCTGCGCTCCTCCGGAATTGATATTTCTCTTTTGCCCCTAAGATAATCCAGGGTTAATGAACTCTGAGCATAGGTTTTCTTTCCGCCCGAGGCGGATCCGCCTTTGGCGGATAAAATTTCTGGGATTGGACCCTCGGCAACAACTTGCCCTCCATGCACTCCAGCGCCAGGACCAAAATCAACCAAATAATCGGCAGAACGGATAGTATCTTCGTCGTGCTCAACCACAATCACCGAATTACCCAAATCTCGCAAACTATGCAAGGTTGCTATTAATTTGTCGTTGTCGCGTTGATGTAGGCCAATAGTCGGTTCATCCAGAATATATAAAGTTCCCACTAGCCTTGAACCGATTTGGGATGCTAGCCTAATTCGCTGAGCCTCTCCACCGGAAAGTGTTCCGGCTTTGCGACTTAAAGTAAGATATTCCAAACCGACGTCCAATAAAAACTTTAATCGGTTTTTTATTTCTCTAAGCGGCGCTTCGGCAATTTCGCTGAACCCTTTTCCTCTAAGATCAGAAAGTTTCTCGAAAAATTTATAGGATTCTTCGATTGAGCTTTCAACAACCGAATGAATGTTTTTTCCTTCAATTAAAACGCTCAGCGCTTCCTCCTTGAGACGCTTTCCGGCACAAACTTCACAAATTTCATCGGACCAAAGTTCTTTGACTCCGAGTCCATGGCAGGTTTCACAAGCACCGTAAGGACTATTGAATGAAAATAGCCTTGGCTCTATTTCCGGAAATGAAAATCCATCATTTGGGCAAGTGAATTTCGCCGAAAGTGAGATTTCATTATCTGCAGAAACTATGGTTACCACGTCGTTCCCATATTTAATTGCCGCCTCCACGGCTTCTGAAAGACGAAGTCTATTATCTTTCCATCCCGTATCTTTTCCGCCCGAGGCGGATCCGCCTTTGGCGGAAAAATCCAAAACTCCCGGAATCCTATCGATAACCAGTTCAATGTTGTGCTGCTTATAACGATGAAGTTCAATTCGTTCATGGAGTGAATGCATTTTGCCATCCACTCTTACTTCACGATAGCCGGAATTCAAAAAGTCATAGAGTAATTGATAGTACTCTCCTTTCCTGCCGCGAATAACCGGAGCAAGTATCAAAAAATTTCCTCTTTTTTTGTCTTGGGAAATTAATTCCAAAACCGCATCAACGATTTCATCGTTGGTCATCTTGCGAATTAATGTTCCACACTTTGGGCAATGCGGCTTTCCGGCACGCGCAAAAAGGACGCGGAGATAATCGTAAATTTCGGTTATGGTCGCAACAGTGGATCTTGGATTTGCCGAGTGACTCTTTTGGTCAATTGCGATTGCCGGAGAAAGACCTTCAATCTCGTCGACATCCGGCTTCTCGAAGCGACCCAAAAACTGCCTGGCGTAAGACGAGAGTGATTCTATATATCTGCGCTGACCCTCGGCAAAAATGGTATCAAAAGCAATGCTGGATTTTCCCGATCCGGAAAGACCGGTGAACACCACCATTTTGTTTCGAGGGATCTCTAAATTTATATTTTTTAGATTATGCTCCCTGGCTCCTTTTATTTTAATTTTATTATGTTCCATAAATTTAGTAGAAATACCCGAAATCCCCCGCTTCCTGCTTTATCTAGGGGGTTATGAACGAAAGTCTACCCGTGATTTGCCAAATAGGCAAATCAACTAACGACTTGTACTGATGACTAAAAAACAACGATTTCGATAGAAGTTGTCGTTATTTGTTATGAGTTATTGGTTGGACTCTAGCTCCTACCGATTATCGCCGCTGCCATGTACCACTCCTCTTTCCTTTCTTGATTTTAGTTTTTCTATATTCGCGGTAGCAACATTTTCAAATTCAACTCCAAGCTCGGTGCAAATCTGAGAAAGATACCAGAGAACATCTCCCATTTCTTTTACTATCTCTTTCTTGGTTTCTTCATCGATTACTCCGTTTTTGTCGCGGATAACCTTTTTTATTTTTTCGGAAACCTCTCCGGTTTCCCCCGCCAAACCGATTACCGGATAAATATAGTTATGACCTCTATTTGGATACATTGCGGTAGAGTCCGCTTCTTTTTGATATTCATTAAAATTCATATTAATAGTTTAGCAGATAATACTAATTTGCCCACTTGCAACCAATTTTGTTTAGCTTGGCGTAGTTTTCTATCTCGGTAATTTCTTGATCGTATTTTCCGCCTTCGTACGGAGCTTCAGCAACGACTAGTCCTTCCCTAACCAAAGTCATACTTATATTCTCCTCGCCAACAAAAACATATCTTAAAAGTCTTCCGTATACGTCTGTATTTTTTGGTCCAACTTCAAGCTCTATAGATTGATTGCCGACCGCATCTTCAAGCCTTTCTTTTGCAACCTCATAGCATAATGAATCCTTTTCGTCGGCGTCTATGCCAAGGATTCTGACTGATTGCCCTCCGGCAATAATAAAAGTATCTCCATCGATTACTCTTTCTACTTGCGCAGTCTCTCTTGTCCCTTCTTTAATATCGGCAGTTTTTTCACCGACGTTTGACTGGTTTATCCAATCTTCTTTTGGAAGTTTATAAATTCCCCACAAACCAACCAAAATTAGAAGAATGATAAAAATAAAAAGAGTTATTTTGCTGATATTATAAAATTCTTTCAT
>CAZTBQ010000051.1:0-3911 GCA_964612445.1 uncultured Candidatus Saccharibacteria bacterium
GACTTTGCTGGCATTGGCGTTAAAACTATGAAGAGAAATGTGCGCATAGCCATCTTTCATCTCGCTGTCCAATGTTGGAACTTCAATTTTTTGACGAATAATGCTGAAATCTTTTGGTTTGTCCCAACCTTCGCGATAGATATTTAAAGTTGCCGTGGTGCCTTCCGGTCCGCGGATTAAAGTAACTGCTTTTTCGGTAGACATTCCTTCAGTGGAGGTTGAATTTATTTTAAGTATCATATCACCGGCCTTAATTCCGGCTTTCTCGGCGGGAGAATTTTTAAGCGGAGAAATAATGCTCAGCTGTTCTTTTCGGATACCAATTTCTGCGCCAATTCCACTAAAAATTCCTTGAACATCCTCTTCAAATTTTTTAGCCTCTTCTGGAGTGAAAAATTGTGAGTATGGATCACCCAATGAGCCAACCAGTCCTTTGACGGCTCCGTAAATTCTTTCTTTGCCGGAAATTTTATCACTTCTCAGGTAATTGTCGTCGATTAACTGCCAAGTTTCCCAAAAAGTGTTGAAGTCTCCGTCTTGGGCGCGGGAATCGATTCCGGTTACACCTTGGGCTATGATTTTTCTTGGATTTTGAGAGCCAATTCGGTAGCCCCAAAAATAACCACTTCCGGTGAGCGCAAAAACAGATAGGATTACGGCAACGTATGATATAGATTTCTTATTGAGCATTATCTTATTCTACATTATAGATATTCTTCGGCAAATGCGTTAAAATACCCAATGTGGATGTAACCAAGCAAGGATATCTGGACGCGATGGCTAAGCGGTCTAAAGAGTCGCGAGCATATCAGAAACATCAATCGATTGGCTTGGAGCTCGCCGAGATTTTGGGAGATCGTAAGCATAAAGCGCTGTATATTAAGCTGGCGAAGGAAAATCCGGCGACTATGCTTCTTGCTCTTGCAAAAGATGTTTCTTCGAGGAAGAATATTAAAAATCACGGCGCTTATTTTATGAGAGTTTTTTCGGAAAATAAATTAAAGAATAAAAAAAACGATGGATCACGTTTGGAAATTGGAAAATAATGAGGAGCGTAAGCTTTTGAGAAGTAAGGCGAAGCCTTTTGATTTTTCTAAGATGAGCAAAGCAGAAATTAATAAGCTTGTTTTGGATATGCGAAAGCTCATGAAAAAGGCTAATGGCGTGGGTCTCTCTGCGAATCAGGCTGGATTTGATTTTAATATGTTTGTTGCTGAAGTTCCGGATGGCAAAAAAGGCGGAAGAAAATTTTACGCGGTTTTTAATGGTAAATTGGAAAAAATCGGCAAGGAACAAGAAGCGGTTGAAGAAGGCTGTCTTAGTGTTCCGGGAACGTTTGGACCGGTTAAACGTCATGTTAAAGTTCAACTTACTGGATTTGATAAAATGGGAAAACCTATAAAAATAAAGGCTTGGGGACTTTTGGCTCGCGTGTTTCAGCACGAAACCGATCATTTAAATGGAACTGTATTCATAGATAAGGCTGATGAGCTGTATACTTTTGAACCAGAAGCAAAAGAATGATTAAATACGTATTTTTTGGAAGCCCTCGGTTTGCCGAAATCGTTTTGCAAAAATTGATTGATTTAAAATTTCCTCCGATTGCGGTAGTTTGCAATCCAGATAAACCGTTTGGGCGCAAACAAGAGATGACTCCCCCGCCGACAAAAGTAATTGCGGAGAAAAATGGAATTAAGATTTTTCAGCCGGTGAAAATTGACGAAGATTTTATGAGGGAAATAAAAAATCTAGCGCCGGATATATTTTTAATTGCGGCATATTCTAAAATTTTACCGGAAAGTTTACTTTCAATTCCTGCTCTGGGAAGCGTGGGCGTCCACCCTTCTCTTTTGCCGAAGCATCGCGGCTCATCCCCTATTCAAAATACTATTCTTTCCGGAGACAAAATCGGTGGTGTCACTTTATATATCTTAGATAAAGATGTTGATCACGGACCAGTTTTGGGCGCGGAAGCTTTGGAGATTTCCGAAAGCGAAAGCTATTTAAGTCTTGAAGAAAAACTCGCCGAGCTTGGAGGAAAAATGGCTCCGGATATTCTAACTAAATATTCGACTGGAGGCTTGAAGCCTATCGAACAGAATCATGAGCTGGCTACATTTACGAAGAAATTTAAAACCGAGGATGGATTGGTGGATATTGGTGATTTGCGCGTGGCAGTTGGCGGAGATTTAAATTTGCAGGTTGCAATTGATCGTAAAATCCGCGGACTAAATCCAGACCCTGGAGTTTATACTGTTAAAGATGGGAAAAGAATAAAGCTTTTAGAATCTGAAGTCTTGGAGGGTGGATTTGTGATTAAAAAGATTCAGATTGAGGGGAAAACCCCGACTTCGATTCCGGGGGTGATTAAAGACCTATTGTCGAGTTAGTTCATATTGACCTTGCTGCAATAGCGTTCTAGTATTGCCATTAGAATGTTTAAAGGAGGCGCGAGATGACTTATCCGCCGAAGGATTACTATTCGAGTCCGGAAGAAACGAAGCGGACGCAGAGGGTTGCTCGAATTCTTGCTATTGTTTTGTTTGTTGCCTTGGTTGTTGGCGTGATTTGCCTTGGAATTTAAAAACCCCTTTCGGGGTTTTTGTTTTATCCTTGACTGTTATCGATTCCCCATTTGGTAATTAATCCACTTAAGAAATCCCAGTTTAGGTTTTTGAAGAAGCTTTCGATATAAGTTTTTCGGTCAACTCCGTGATCCATGAAGTAGGCATGCTCGTATACATCCAGTGGCAAGAGTGTTGCGCAGTTCCAGACCGATCCGACGTTATGAGCATCGCTTCCGTAGATGTGAAGCTTCATGTCTCCGTAGTCGTAGCAGAGAACCGCCCAGCCTCTAGCCGAAAGACTAGTGGCAACCATTTCTTCTTTCCAAGCATCCATAGATCCAAAGTCGCGTTCAATCATTCTGACCAATTCACCTTTTGGAGTTCCGTCGCCTCCTAGGGCGGCGAAATAAAACTCATGGAGCTTCATTCCGTTTACCGCAAAAGTTTCTTGTCGTTTTAGTTCTCCGTATTCGCTGTAAACGCCGTTGGCAGTTTTTTTGTCGGCGGTCGTAAGTTTCTCTTGAATTTCGTTAGTTTTTTTGACGTAGCCTTCGTAAAGCTTAAAGTGATTTTGAATCATTTTTAACGAGATTCCGTCGAGATCTTTTTCAATCTCAAGTTTTTTTGGTTCAAATGGTTTATTCATTCGTTCATTATAGCAGTTAATTTAGTTCGGACAATTTTTGACAACTGTCGTTAAAAGTGGCATTGTTGGTTTAGTTTCTAGGAAGGGAGCATTCGTGGAGCATCCAGGAGTTTTCGCTTTACGGATTTTTTTCTTTATTGGGGCGATTGCGGCGACTATTTTGACTTTGCTACTTCGAACTGCGGCCGACAGAAATTATCGTCTCGGCAACAAGCCAATTGCCCGATTCGAGACTTTCCTAGCCTTTGCCCTGGTCACCTTGGCGCTTGCCTCTTGTTTCATGCTGTACTATATGGATAAGGTAATACCCTCTTAAATTGAGGGTTTTTTGTTGCACCGCCTTACTTGACATTTGTATATATTATATTGTATAATATGGATAGTTCTGAACGATTTTTAAAGGAGACCCCGATGCCCAAATCGCTTTTCGGCCAAACTTTTGACGACATCTACACACTCGCGAAATCCTTGGTTCTCGAGGCGAAGAAGGCGATGAACCTGACGACGCTCCGGCTTGACTCGTTCGGGCTTAAGAGCGACGTGGTTCTTCTCGTCTCTCCGGACGACGATCCGGAGCGCATCGCCTGGGAGATCATGGACGTTCTCACGTCCTAGTTCCCTTCCTCAGCAACCTTCGTTCCCTGCTCCGGCCCTCGCGCCGGAGCTTTTCTATATTATGGGTTCTTACAACATTCCAA
>CAZTBQ010000052.1:0-1567 GCA_964612445.1 uncultured Candidatus Saccharibacteria bacterium
CGCAACTATTATAATGATTAAATTTTTTTTATTTTTCATGCAATAAAAGTATATCAAAATCCCCTGCTCAAATCTACCATCTCCATATTACTAAAATACTAATTTGTACGAATATACGAATCGATTGATTTTCAGCTAATTGATGACGATGGTAGTTTATATTCGTAAATTCGCAATCATTAGTAATTTCGTAAACTATTTTGTTGCATTATATAACGCAAGAATCTCGGCGGCGGAGAGTGCGCGGTTATACGCGCGGATATCGTCTACGGACCCCCTCATCTTAGTCCAACCCCCCTGAATTGTCCTTCCTAAATAAAACCCGGTAAGAGCGGATGCTGGCGCGACTAAATTTGAAGAAATAATAGATATTCCATTAAGGTATAATGTTGCCACAGAACCATTAAATGAGACTGCAACGTTTATCCATTGATTTAATGGCATAGTTTGGCCAGACCAAACTGAAGACGAATTACCAACCTGCTCAGTCTCAATCCCAAGAACATTATTTGAACCGTTGCCAATTAGACCAAAAAGAAATCCTCCGGCGGTATAGCCCGAAGAATTACTTACAATGGGAGCTTGTCCTGCAAAGGCTGGGGAGTTTACCCATGCGCTCAGCGTAAATGAACTCATTAAGTTTAACGTTGGAGTCGACCCAATAGAGATATAATCATTTACCCCATTTAATTGTCCCGCATAGCTCCCGACCCTGCCAGTCGCATAGTGTTCGTTCTGAGTTGATGTTCCATACCACGTCCCATGATTTCCATATCCACTTCTATCCGAGGAGGTTGCATTCGGTCCTTCTTCAAAATTCCAATATCCCACCAAAGAAGAATCTCCTACTTCAACCGGATTCAAATTAAGGTTGTTTCCTATCTCGTACTGTGAAGTTGCGGAGCCGCCATCTTTGGAAACCAAATCATTACTTCCGCCAAGTTTGTTTTTAGAAGCCTCGATTGCGGCGTTGAGTTCCCAGGAACCGCCAGCTACATATGAATAATAGAGTCTGGTAGTTGTCGTATTAATTGGATCGATTGGAAGCTGTGAAATTGGAGAATTAGATGAGATTCTTTGGAAGTTAACCGGAATCCAACCTGTTCCATCTATATTTCGAAGGTTTTGAGAAGTTGCACAGTTATATGTGTATCCTGATGGTAGAGTTGGGAGGCCTAGATTGGAACAGGTTGGGGATGCAGACGGAATGGATACATAAACAACCGTAGACGTTCCCATAAAACCCGAGGTGACATCTGCGGAAAATAAATTGAGAGCGGTGTTGATTGCGGAGAGATCACTTAGTCGGTTGCTGTCGCGTGCCTGCTTGATTAGTTCAGCGGGATTCAATGTCAAAATCACAACGACTGAAAGAATAGCGACGAGCGCCAAAACTACGAGAAGTTCGATTAGGGTAAAAGACTTATTGCTATTTCTTGGCATTTAAACTGAAAGTTCTGCTAATCGAGCGACGAATGGAGAAAAATAATCAAGAATTTGATTCTTTTCGAGTTCAAATTTATTTCTGTTTAAAAGACCAGTTAATTTATCATGAGTTGCTTGATAT
>CAZTBQ010000052.1:1577-3858 GCA_964612445.1 uncultured Candidatus Saccharibacteria bacterium
GTATCTCAATTTCTCCAATTCTGCCTTCCATTTCAGGAAATTCTTTTATTTTCGCAATGATATCTTCGGCGCGACATATTGAGCTTCTCATTCTTTCAAAATCACCTTCTTCGTACTCCGAAATGGCGCGGTATATTTCGCTCCCTAAATTTGCCATATAAAATAACGAAGTGCGGTGAGCAATCATGATAAATACTTTAGTATTATTATCTTCATTCTATCACGCACTGCAGGATTTTTCACCTCCATTGAACGGTTATCGCATTCGGGACGGATATTTATTAGCGAAATATATTCAATACGTTCATCTCCGTTTTTATCAAAATACCAGTTAAATCCCCAGACATTGTTTTTCTTTGAACCATTCTCGGACAAAACAATATTCGCATCCATATGATACTCTCCACCCATTGCAATGATTTCGAGTTCAATATCCACCACGCCTTTTATCATCCCTCCGTAGAATTCTTTGGCAATTTCTCGAAGCTCAGCTTCGGTTATTTTTTGATCGATAATTTTTATGTTCATATATGTTTGTTTTTCTATTGGCTAGTGACTATTCCCAATCATTTAGTTCAGCTTTTTTAGCTCTTCCATTAGTTCTTTCACTCTGTCTTCGTTGCCAAGATTTTCTTGTTCCATTATCTGCTTGGATAATTCCGCTCTTCGCGCGCGTGAAAAATATTCTTTAAGCCGCATCGCGGCAAGATTAAATTCTTCAGCCGATAATTCTTTTGCGGAGAGAATGATTGCGTTCAATATCTCATCGATTGCCTTGTCTTCAGATGAAGTTTTCCCTGACTTCAATAATTCAAAAATACTTTTATAATTTCCATCGAAATATTTTTGCAGCTCGGAGAGAGATTCGTAATTCGACTTAATATATGCGTCGCCAATCAACGTATAAATTAATCTATCAGTCTGGGAAAATTTTTGTTCCTGCCTCCCTTCATTCTCAACCGGCGGCACGGATCTTTCTATGGAAATTTCTGGCTTTATTTTCTCGGCTTCTTCCTTAATTAGCAATTCGGAAAGCAATGTGTATGAACTAAGTTCTTTAAGCCAGTAATCTCTTTCTATCGGACTAGAAATCGAATTAATGCGTCCAATTAACTCCCGTAGAGATCTCATCTCCTTGAGGCTAGAAACATCTAAACGCCCGTTTGGCAGGTGTCGCCTAAATAGCACCTTAAAGGCTGGTTCTGCCCCATCTACGGCCATTTTAAGGGCTGCGGGGTCTTTCTGTGCCAATTCAGCAGGGTCTTTTACTCCGCTTAAGCTAACGATCTTTGTGACCAATCCGGCACTTTCCGCAAGAGAAATTGCTCTTTCTCCGGCAACCCAACCAGCCTCGTCGTTATCGAAGCTTAGCAACAATTCTTCAGCGACGCGCCTGATTGTTAAAAGATGATCGACAGTAAGAGCAGTCCCGGAAGTTGCAATTGCATTTCGCACACCGGCCTGATAGCTCATCAAAAAATCCATCTGCCCCTCGACCATAAAAGCTCTGCCGGTTTCTCGAATGATATTTTTGGTTTTCCAGAATCCATAAAGAAGTTTTGATTTATTAAAAATTGCCGTTTCCGGACTGTTAACATATTTCCCCATTTTTCCGTCATCAAATACCGGAAGTATTCTACCGGTGAAACCAACAACTTTGCCGAGATGATTATGAATCGGAAACATTATTCTCCCCCTGAATCTATCTAAATTCATTCCCCTCTCTGTTTTAATAACTAAACCGGCTCGAATGACATCGTTTGGATCATATCCTTTTTTAAGAAGATGCATCGCCAATCCTTCTGGCTCATTCGGCGCCCAGCCAATTTCAAATTCTTCAATAGTTTCTTGTTTTAATCCCCTCTCAGATAAATATTTTTTAGCTAAGTCGGCGCCCTTAAGCTGTTCAATAAAATATTTTTTAGCTTCATCTTGAAGTTCATAAAGTAATCCAAAAGTTTTATATTCCTGTGGTTGTAATCTTTTTAATTCCACTCCAGCCTTCTCCGCCAAAACTTTTAAAGCCTCTCCGAACTCCATATTTTCATATTTCATAATGAAAGAAAAAACATCGCCACCAACTCCGCAACCAAAACATCGCCAGCTTTGCCTGTCTGGAGAAATCATAAACGAAGGAGTTTTCTCATTATGAAACGGACAACGCGCTTTGAAATTCTTACCTGCAGGAGTTAGCTCTAAATAACCTTTTAAAAAGGTGACGACATCCAACTTATCCTTGATTGTTTGAATCGGAGAATCCATATCCATCCCATTTTAGGTT
>CAZTBQ010000053.1:0-3707 GCA_964612445.1 uncultured Candidatus Saccharibacteria bacterium
ATCCAAGCGGATTCAAGTCTCCACCATAAGGCATCGGACCGCAACTCTTAGAAGCCTTAGTTCCTTCTTTGAAACTTCCGGACGCAGGAGGAATCGTCGGTGTCGCGAAAACAGAAAAATGTAGATGAGGTCCGGTCGCATATCCAGTTTTTCCAGAATAACCGATAACTTGGCCACGGGTCACTTGAGTTCCAGGAGAAACTAAATACTTCGACAAGTGCGCGGACAAAGTCGTTAGATTGTTGTCATGTTTAATCAATACAAATTTTCCGTAAGCGCCTTTATAGCAATATTTATCCTGATCCCCAACGGCCAAGACAACGCCAGACTCCGCTGCAAGAATTGGCGTTCCAAGCGGAACTCCAAAATCAATTCCGTTGTGCCATTTACCTTTATATCCGTATACCGCAAAGCTGGTTGCTCCGTACCCTTGAGTACAGTTTTGCAATTTACAATCTCGAGTTTGAGACGCCAGTGTTCCAATTATAGGCATGCCCAAAACTCCGGAAGATAGAGTTGGTAAAAGCGAAGGGTCGATCTTTAATCTCAATTGAGCATCTAACGCTTCGATTTCATTAGCAGCTTCTTCCTGCAATTTTTTAAGATCGGCAACCTGTTTTTAACTTTACCAGAATATTTTTCTTCCAAGACGCGCATTTCAGAAATATCTAATGTCAATTGATTTCTAACATTGTCTACCGCTTGAGAAGCTGCCAAACCTTCCTCTAAGGTTTTATTTTCTAGCAATAACAGCAAAGTGCTTTTGCCACTACCACGTTGATATTCACGGAAAAGACTGGTTATCGCTATTTTTTTATCTTCAATCGATTGCTGTATATCCGCGATGTCATAAGTTAAATCTTCAATCTCAAGTGAAACCTTTTGCGCAGTTGTCTGAGTCGATTGTATTCCTAAATTTATCTGCTTAATTGAACTATCTAAAGTTTTAACTTGAGTCTGAAGAGTATTTTTTTCTTTCACAACTTCGTTTAAAGTGCTCTGTGTTTTTTGAAGCTCGGCGTTAATATCCTGAAGCTTCTGGTTTTTCTCCTGAATTTGAGACTGGATTGCTTCGCGAGTATTTGAGCCGCTCACCGTGGCTGTATCTGGCGCAGCGTCAGAAACTTCAACATTCCTGGATATGCCGACAATCAACAAAATAAATATTGAAAATTTTAAAATATCTCTAACTCGTAGTTTTTGCATTTAAGGAATTTTATTAATAGCGTGATCGATTCTTCGAACAGCTTCTTCTTTTTTAAGTATCTCAATAACCGCAATTGGCTCCGGAGATGCTTTGAGTCCAGTTAAAGCAACTCTAAGAGGCGAAAAGATTTGTCCTTTACCATGACGTTCGGCGAGCATATTGATTACTTCGGAAATCTTCTCGTAATTCCAGCTTCCGTCCGGAATGGCCATTATAGCTTCTTTACTTAGCGCCAGCTTATCTTTTATCGATTCCGGGGCCTCCTCCTTCCAGGTCAACAATCCCCACTGATAGTCCGGTAGTTCAAAAAAGAAAGCAGAAACATCCACTAATTCATTTAAAGTTTTAGCCCTCCCCTTTCCAAGTTCAAAAATCTTAGCAAAATCAAAATCGAATTTTTTCCCATACACTTCTGCGATCTTCTCCTCTAAAAACTTAGACATTTTTCCGGAGTCAGCGATTTTAATATGCTCTCCGTTAATCCATAACAATTTTTCTTCGTTAAAAATCGCGCCAGCTTTTTGAACACGCGAAAGCTCAAAAGCTTCAGGCAACTCCGCAATCGTAAATATTTCCTTATCATCCTTTGGATGCCAGCCCAAGAGTATCAAAAAGTTAACCATCGCTTCCGGCAAATATCCCTGCTTCTCGTATTCAAACAAAGAAGTCTCCGCATATCGCTTGGAGAGCTTGCTTCTATCTGCTGCCAAAATAAGTGGCAAATGCGCGTAGGTTAATTCTTTAAATCCTAACGCTTTCTGAAAAAGAATCTGTTTTGGCGTATTAGAGATATGATCCTCTCCGCGAATAACGTGAGTAATGTTCATTAGTTCGTCATCAATAACCACCGCAAAATTATATAAAGGAGTATCTAAATCTTTTGCCAAAGCCAAATCTCCAAATAAAGCGGAATCAAAAGAAACCGTTCCGCGAATAATATCTTTAAACTCGACTCGCATATCCGGAGTTTTAAAACGAATCAGTTGTGCAGTTTTTCCAGCCGGAGCTTCGGTCAAATTTCTGCAGTGTCCGCTATATTTTGGCGGAAGGCCTTGAGCAATCATTGCTTCCCGCTCTTCTTCCAATTCCTCTTTAGTGCAATAACAATAATATGCCCAATTTTCTTTAATGAGCTTTTCTAGATATTCACGATATATATGAAGCCGTTCGCTCTGCCTGTATGGGCCAAATTCACCACCCACATCCGGTCCTTCATCCCAATCCAAACCCAACCATCTTAAAGAATCATAAATGCCTTTTTCAAATTCCGGCTTGGAACGCTCCTTATCGGTATCTTCTATCCTCAAGATAAATTTACCACCCAGTTTACGGGCATAAATCCAGTTAAAAAGAGCCGTTCTCCCACTACCCAGGTGGAAAAGCCCCGTAGGTGACGGAGCAAAACGGACCCGTATTTCCTTGTTCTCCGGCTCTTTAGCCATGGATTGACTATACCACAAAAACCGCGAATTCCAAAGGCAAATTAATCAAAATAAACAACTTCTATCTTACGCAACGAAACCCAAAACTGTAATATGGAGCCGTGTCGCTTCCTAAAAACAAAGTTTCAACTCCAACCTCAACTCCATAAACCCAATTACCACCTCTCAAAAAAGTATAAACTGTAGAATTAGCCGAACCATCCCAGGAATACAATCTCCCAATTCCTTGAGCCGTACCCCACGAAAGATTTATGGGTCCGGCTGTTTGCTGAGTCATAGCCCCCCAATTAGTAATCGTTGAAAATTGTCTCCATTGCCATCCCGCGACACCACTATATGGCTGACTAGCTCCGGTTATCGTGTCGCTATTCCACTCCCAAAGATTTCCGGATAAATCCCAAATAGTTTGCCCGTTTGAAAGAATAAATGTTCGCTTTTGGCTCCCGCTTGTTTGTCCGGTCCCATAATATCCATCCGTATCATCCGTTGAAGCAAGCAACGCATTACCTGGAGCGCTATCGTTATGACCAGAATAAATATAATTAGTACCAACTACTCCGCCTTGCCAATTCGTTCCGTTATTCTGAACATTCCACGCAATAGTCTGCCATTCATTATTGGTTATAAGATGCGCACCAATTGTCTGACAAGATAAAATTGCGTTTGTTTGAGAAATACTAGCTACGGGATAACCAGTCGAAGCTGTAGTTAAATATCTTCCCGAGGCATTACATGGATATCCAGTATAAGAATATGTTTGATATCCGGTATCATAAGTCGCCGATCCAAGAGGTCCGGTATTATCCGCACACTTCGCTTCATATTTCATAACCCAAAAATCAGATGTTCCAAAACGGGAATCTCCTGGGACTTTTATCCATCCGTTAGGAAAAACAGTTTGCCCAAGCGTTAGATTATTTCCCATCTCAAATGCGGCGGGGGCTGTTCCACCGTCCGAATTAGCCGTGGCTAGATTCTTTTGGGCTTCCAGCATCGTCGCGAGCTTCCAACTACCACCAGACATATATGTGTAGTAGTTAAGTGATGTAGTTGTATTT
>CAZTBQ010000054.1:0-3437 GCA_964612445.1 uncultured Candidatus Saccharibacteria bacterium
CCTCGGGCTTTTGATGCTTGGAAAGTTTCTATAATCGGAGTTAGACCTTCGCGAGTGTCTGTAAAAGATCCGGATCCGAATTCATACCAGGTTGTTTTCCGCGTTGAAGATATCGCTCAAAACTAATTTATTTATTGGCAATAAATTCAACCAAGACGAATGTAATCCAGAAGAAGAAGAGTCCATAGGCTTCCAATTTTGACAAGCTTTTGCCTGATTTCATAAACCTAAATAATACGAAAGAGGCGATAACCATAAATGTTCCAGTAATATAGATTATTTTTGTTGGAAAACTAAACGGGCTGATTAAGGCAAGAATTCCGACGACTATTGTGGCATCTGCTAGTACGGTGCCTAGAATATCTCCAATCGCCATGGAGTCGTCTTGTTTCTTAACCGATTTTAGAGAGAAGAATAGCTCTGGGATGGTTGTGCCGAGTCCGACAACCAACATTCCAATTAAAATTGGATTTACGTTTAATAAAATTGCCAGCTCTGTTGCGGAAGTTACTGTGAAGTGGGCTCCGGTAAGGAGAATGCCCATGCTAAATAGAAGCATTGTTGAATTTTTAAATTTACCTTCTTCAATTTTTGGAATTTCAACATTTCTTTCTGGGTCATTTCTTAAGGAGATATAGTAAAAAATCGCTCCAGCAATAATTAGCGCCAATCCTTCGAGGCGTGAAAGATGTCCGTTAAATCCCAGAACCAATGGCAGGAGTAACATGAATGGATAAACCGTGTGATTTTTCAAAATTTTACTTTCAACTTTTAAACTCCTTCCTGCGGCGAAGGTGATTATTGCGAAGATTAATGTCAGGTCCGCAATGTTGGAGCCAAAAAGTGTTCCGAGACCAAAAGCTGGTGTGCCGTTGAGGGCGGCATTAATAGCTATAAATGTTTCTGGCAGAATTGATATAATCGCGACAATTATAAACCCGATGGTATATTTGGAAATGTTAAAACCCTTAGCCAATTTTGCGGAATAAGCTGTGGCCAGAGTCGAGCCGCGTATTACTAAAAACAACGAAACGATAAAAATAAATAAGCTGTTAATCATGTGGTTTTAATTTTATATGAATTTTGCTTGCGACGGAATATCCACTTTCCAATTTCTATAAGCGTAATATTAAAAATACCAACGGCTACAACTCCCAATATCCAAGGAAGGGGGAGATTTGTAGTTTCAAATATATTCTGCAGGAACGGAACATATATTGCCAATGCGGTGAGTAATATTCCGATGCTAATTCCAAATAGCATGAATTTATTTGAAAACGGTGAATATCTAAGTATGCTTTTATCTAAGTTCTTTACGGGAAAAACGAGAAATAGAGTATAAGTACTAAAGCTTGCGAAGATAAAAGTACGGACGATGTTTTCGGGATAGCCAGCCTTAAGGAGTAATAAATATAATATGAACAGCAACGCGCTAGTAGATATTCCGATGAATATTATTAAAAATTTCATAAGCGGATTAAAAAGTCCTGATTTTGTTTTTTTTATTCTAATTAATGATCCGCTGCTGTTTTTTTCAAAAGCGAAGCCTACCGCAGGGAAGCTATCGGTGAAGAAGTTTACCCAAAGGATTTGTAATGCATTTAAGGGTAGAGCCACTCCCGCAATAATTGATCCTCCAATTAAAATTAGCCCATCGGCTACGTTGGATAGGAGGTAGACTAATACCTTGCGAATGTTGCTCATTATCTGGCGACCTTCTTCTACGGCAGCCGCAATTGTTTCAAAATTGTCATCTAGTAGTACAAGGTCGGCTACGTCCCTAGTGACTTCAGTGCCGGACCCCATGGCGATTCCTATATCGGCTTGTCTGACACTTGGTGCATCATTTACTCCATCTCCGGTCATCGCGACTACTTCTCCTGCGGCTTGGAATGCTTGAACTAGCTTTAATTTATCTAACGGAGAGACTCTAGAGACGACGCTTAACTGGCCTAACCTTTTGGCGAGATCTTCGTCTGATAAGTAGTGCAACTCTGCGGCATCTAAAACTCCGTATTCTCCAACGGTTATGCCGGCTTCTCGGGCGACGGAAACAGCAGTTCCTTTATGATCTCCAGACATGACAATAATTTTTATTCCTGCGGCTTCTACATTTTTAATTGCCATCTTTACGCTAGGCCTAATTGGATCCCTGAGAGTTATCAGTCCCTCAAACGAAAGATTTTCCAGTTCCAAATCTTTTGAAAAATCAAAATCTATTTTTAGCGCAATTTTTTTGGTAGCTACTCCTAGTACTAGTTCTCCGGATTCTGCCAAATTGTTAATTGTTTCGTTTATATTTTTTTGGTCTATTTCTGATAGCTTGGAGTGTTTTAATAAAATATCTGGCGCGCCAAAGAATACAAGAACGTGTTGATTGTCTTGTTTTATCAGTGAGGCAGAGAATTTATTTGTGGCGTTGAATGGTAGGGTGCTTAATATCGATATTTTATTTTTCACATCATCAACAAATATCCCGCGAATAGCAGTTGATCTTGCGAGAGAGGTTTCTATCGTCCTACCGGTCATTTTCCATTCAGATGGTGCATCATTTTTATTTTCAATAAGGACATTCGTATTAATTAGGGCCATTTCCAATAGATTGTTTTCGCTGGCGCTGCCCAGGGGTAGTATTTTGTCGAGCTCCATTTTCGCCATTGTTAGGGTCCCAGTTTTGTCTGTTAAAATCACCGTCGTACTGCCAAGAGCCTCCGCGGCGATTAATTTTCTTACCACTCCCTTTCTTTTCGCCATTCTTTGTACTCCGGTTGCGAGGATTACCGTCATGGCTATTGGCAGTCCTTCCGGAACAGCCGAAACCGCTACGGCGACAGAAATGAGAAACATCTCCAGGCGTGAGTGACCAAGGAATATGCCAACCGCAAAAACCACTATCGTTAAAAGTCCCAAGAAAATTCCGGCCTTAACGCTAAATTTTCGAACAGATTTTTGAAGCGGGGTTTCTTCTTTTTGCGATGCGGCTACAAGTTCGGCAATTTTCCCAAGCTCAGTATATGAATCGGTTTTGCAAGCTATCGCGGTGGCAACCCCTTGCGTGGCTAAAGTTCCGGCGAAGATCATTGATGTCTGATCTCCGAGAGGGGAGTTTTCTTCTGTTGACTCTAGCGTTTTTGAGGTTGGCAATGATTCGCCGGTCAATATCGCTTCGTCGATTTGTAGGTCATTTATGCAGACAAGTCTGCCATCTGCTGGAATGCGGTCACCTTGCGAAATTCGAATTATGTCTCCAGGGACAATTTTGGTCGCATCAATCTCGCGTTCTTTTCCGTCGCGAATAACTCGGGCTCTTTGTTTTAAATAAGTTTTAAGTTCGGAAATCGCTTTTCCCGCCTTATATTCTTGATAGAATCCCAGAGCGGTGTTGACTGCTATTGCTGAGAATATAAAAATCGCGTCGCGAAGATGGCCGATGAATA
>CAZTBQ010000055.1:0-3111 GCA_964612445.1 uncultured Candidatus Saccharibacteria bacterium
CGGAGTTTTTTTGTGGACAACTTTCTGTGGTAGAATGAAGCAATGGTAAATTCAAAATATGTTTTGTGGTTTAAGGATTTAGGAATTGAGGACGTCCCAAAAGTAGGAGGAAAAAATGCAGCTCTCGGTGAAATGTACGCTAATTTAGTTCCGCTCGGAGTAAATGTTCCGGATGGATTCGCAATCACCGCCGAAGCTTATAGACATTTTCTATTGGACGCAGGATTAAACGCACAAATCGAAGAAGCGCTTAAAGGATTAAATACCCACGACATTAAAGACCTTCAACGAAGGGGACTCAAAGTGCGCCAAATAATTTTGAAAGCAGAATTACCAAAAGATTTAAAGGAAAGTATTTCCGAAAGCTATAAAGAACTTTGCGCAAAGTATGGCAAGAATACTGATGTTGCTGTTCGATCCTCTGCTACCGCCGAAGATTTGCCGGACGCATCTTTTGCAGGCCAACAAGACACATATTTGAATATTGTAGGAGAGGCAGCAGTTTTGGATGCAACGAAGCGTTGCATTGCTTCACTTTTTACCGACCGAGCAATCTCATACAGAGTAGATAAAGGATTTTCACACTTGGACACCGCACTTTCGGTTGGTGTGCAAAAAATGGTTCGTTCAGATCTGGCAGTTAGCGGTGTAATGTTTACGCTAGACACCGAAACCGGATTTGAAGACACGATTATCATTAACGGGTCATATGGCTTGGGCGAAATGATTGTACAAGGAAAAGTTACTCCGGATGAATTCACGGTTTTCAAGCCGACTTTAAAACAAGGATTTAAATCCATAATCGCTAAAGACTTAGGTGAAAAGAAAAGTAAAATAATTTATGCCGCCAAGGGAATTAAGGAAGTAAAAGTTCCTCCGGCAGATAGCGCAACTTATTGTTTGAAAGACGAAGAAATTTTACAGCTCGCCAAGTGGGGAGCTCAGATTGAAGATTATTTCTCCAAAAAACATAATCGTCATCAGCCAATGGATATTGAATGGGCGAAAGACGGTAAAACCAAAAAACTTTTTATTGTTCAAGCTAGGCCGGAAACAGTTTATTCCACGTCCGATAAAAATATTTATAAAGAATATCACCTTAAAGGCTCAGGAAAACTCTTGGTCCAAGGAGCCGCGGTTGGTTCAAAAATCGCCAGCGGAAAGGTTAGAGTCATTCAGGATGCAAAACACATTGGAGAATTTAAGAAAGGCGAGATTTTGGTTACCACGATTACCGATCCGGATTGGGAGCCGATTATGAAGATTGCTGCCGCGATTGTCACCGACAAAGGCGGTAGAACCAGTCACGCCGCGATTGTCTCTCGAGAGCTTGGAATTCCTTGTATCGTCGGTTCAGGCACGGCCACTAAGGCACTTAAAACCGGACAGATGGTCACGGTGGACTGTTCTTCGGGAAAATCTGGCAATGTTCTTGCAGGAGAAATAAAATTTGAGATCGAAGAACATCACTTGGATAAAATCCCACAGCTCAAGACGAAAGTTATGGTCAACGTCGGCTCTCCAGATGAAGCTTTTAAAAACCACTTCTTGCCGGTTAAGGGAGTTGGATTGGGCAGATTGGAATTTATTATCGCTTCTCACATCCAGATTCATCCGAACGCGCTGTTGGATTACGCAAAGTTGAAAAAGAGTGCTGCGAACAAAAAATTAATTTCAGAGATAGACAGAATAACCATTGGCTACAAAGACAAGAGTCAGTTTTATGTCGATGAGCTCGCCGAAGGCATAGCAAAAATCGGAGCGGCATTTTATCCGAACGAAGTAATCATCCGCTTCTCTGATTTTAAGACCAACGAATACGCAACATTAATTGGCGGCAGTCTTTACGAGCCAAAGGAAGAAAATCCGATGCTTGGATGGCGCGGAGCTTCCAGATACTACAACCCGCTTTTCAAAGCCGCTTTCGGTCTTGAGTGTGAGGCGCTTAAAAAAGTCCGCGAAGAAATGGGTTTGAAGAATGTGATTCCGATGGTTCCGTTCTGCAGAACTCCAGAAGAAGGGCAAAAAGTTTTAGCGACAATGAAGGAGTTTGGAGTTTCCAAAGAGCACGATAAAGATTTCAAGTGCTATGTGATGTGTGAAATTCCATCAAACATTTTACTCGCCGACGAATTTTTGGACGTATTCGATGGAATGTCTATCGGCTCAAATGATTTAACCCAGCTCACTATGGGTATCGATAGAGATTCTTCAATCGTGAACAATATTACTAACGAGAAAAATGGTGCAGTTAAAAAGTTAATCGAAGAGATTATTAAGAAATGCAAAGCCAAAGGAAAGTATATTGGCATTTGCGGACAGGCTCCTTCCGACTATCCTGACTTCGCCGAGTTCTTGGTGGAGAAGGGAATCGAGAGTATGTCTCTGAGCCCGGACACCGTCATCAAGACAATATCCATGCTTGCCGAGAAAGAGAAGAGCCTGTAAACATTTCAAAACCCCCACGCGATGGGGGTTTTGTATTTGTGCCCTTCGTCAATTGCGGGCAGCTATCAATTTCGAGGGGTCGTGTCGATTTTCTCCGGCGGAAAATCTAACTGCCTTCAGAGCTTTTTACCCCCGCCTGCGGCGGGGGACCAATCTAAAAAGCTCTTCAGACACCCCTCGAGATTGACCAGCTGCCCCTTTTTAATATGAGAGAAATCCTGTAAAATAACCCCATATGCCAGAATATAAGCCAACAATCGGACTGGAGATTCACGCAGAATTGAAGACCAAAACCAAGATGTTTTGTGATTCAATCAATAATCCCGAAGAAAAACACGCCAATGTGAACGTTTGCCCAATTTGTATGGGTCATCCTGGCTGCTTGCCGGTAATGAATAAGCAGGCGATTGAAAGCGTTATTCGGGTTGGTTTAGCGGTTGGCGGCAACATCGCCAAGCTTACGAAGTTCGATAGGAAAAATTATTTTTACCCCGATCTTCCTAAGGGGTATCAAATTTCACAATATGATATGCCGCTCGTATCTGGCGGAATGCTTGAAGGAGTAAGAATAAGAAGAATTCACCTCGAAGAAGACACCGGAACTCTAGGGCACGACTCCAAAGGAAAAAGTTTGGTTGATTTTAATCGCGCCGGAGTGCCGCT
>CAZTBQ010000056.1:0-2920 GCA_964612445.1 uncultured Candidatus Saccharibacteria bacterium
TAGATCCGATAAATTCAACTACAACTGGGACATATTATACATATATGACTGGAGGGAGCTATGTTGTAGCGGCTCTTCTGCAGTCTGAGAAATATTTAAAATCTTCCGCTTTAGTTGACGGCGGATTTAATCCCGGGAAAATAGAGGTCGGGAATAGTTTTTCTTTAACTGCTCAAGCCGAAGGTTTGAATGGCTGGTGGGATTTTGAGGAGGGGAATGGGGCCGCGGCTATCGATAGGTCGGGAAGCGGTAATAATTTAAGTTGGTCTGGGTCTGGGACACATTATAGTTCTGGGAAAGTTGGGTTATATAGCGGAAATTTTAGAACGGCAACCGCAGACTATCTGGATGCCGGAAAGAGAGTTAGCTCTAGTTCGTGGACAGGACTAACATACGGATTATGGTTTAAAGCTTCGGTTGCGGTTAATATAAATCTAATTAATGAATGGGATGGCTCAGCAAACTTTGCAATAATGATTTTGGGATCTGGTAAGCCGAGTGTTTATTTGGTTGGCATTGGTTGGAATAATGACATCGGGACAGCTGTAGTCAGGGACGGAGCGTGGCATCAAATATATGTAGCTAGCGGAGGAGGGAAACAACGCGTATACGTTGACGGATCTCAAATTCTCGAAACTAATTCACCAACCACGCTGGGAGGATCAAATATAAAATTCAAGATGGGTGCAAATGCAGGCGGAACAGGCGTTGCCGCAAATTTTTTTGACGGGGAAATTGACGACGTCCGCATTTACAATCGTGCCTTAACCGCCGCTGAAGTTTTAGCTTTATATAATGCAACAAAATAGAAAAGTTAAAAACATAATCGCTAATCTCAAAAAACTTTTTCCGAAAACAAAGATTGCTTTGGATTATAAAAACAACTGGCAACTCGTAGTTGCGGTTCAGCTTAGCGCGCAATGCACCGACAAAAAAGTTAATGAGATAACTCCGGCTTTATTTAAAAAATATCCAAAGCTAGAAGACTACGTAGAAGCCAATATTAAGGAATTTGAGCAAGACATTAAACCGTCAGGTTTTTACCACAATAAAGCTAAAAATATTATCGGCGCGGCAAAAGTGGTCAAGGAAAAATTCAAAGGAAAACTCCCAAAAACAATGAAAGAAATGCTGACTATTCCTGGCATCGGGCGGAAGAGCGCAAACGTAATTTTAGGCAATGCTTATGGAATTGTAGAGGGGATTGCGGTAGATACCCATGTTAGGAGGCTTTCGCAAAAACTCGGGCTAACAAAATCCAAGAACCCGGATATAATAGAAAGAGACTTAATGAAACAGATTCCCAAAGCGGAGTGGTTCGGATTCACTTATAGATTAATTGACTACGGACGAAAATATTGCCACGCGCGGCCTCATGACCACAAAAATTGTCCGTTAGCTAAATACTATGTATAAAAAAATTACGTTGTCGGTTCTTGGTGGAATATTGCTCGCTGGCGGAACGTATTTTTATTTCGCGTCTCAAACTGGCTCAAAATTGCCCTTTAGCTCTTCGGCAATTTTTTATAAGGAAAAAACTGTGGAGCTGGCCAAGAATGCCGGAGAGGGAATAACCAAGCAAGTAGTTAATCAAATCGTTACCGAAGAAACTTTCAAGTTAACCAACGCCGGAGTAATTAAATATACAAATAAAAACCGGGCTGATAACGGATTGGCGCCGCTCGCCGAGAATGCAACTTTGAATAAGATTGCCGAAGAAAGGGCAAAAGATATGTTCGCCAAGCAATATTTTGCACATGTCGCTCCAGATGGTGGAAAGGCAGAAACCTTGGCTAAAACTTTCGGCTATGAATATATAATAATCGGAGAAAACATCGCGATGGGTAATTTTGACGGAGATGAAGATCTTGTGACTAGCTGGATGAATAGTCCCGGTCATCGCGAGAATATTTTAAAAAGTAAATACACCGAAATAGGAGTTTCGGAGATTTTCGGCGTCTACGAGGGGAACAAGCTTTGGATGGCCGTGCAGATTTTTGGAACTCCACAATCAGCATGCCCAGCCGTTGATGCAAGTCTTAAGACGCAAATCGAAACCAATAATTCTGCGATCAGGACAATGAAAGCCGAGATGGACTTAGTTCTTGCGCAGATAAACAGCTTGAAGCCCGGGACTAAAGAGTATTCCGATAAAGTTGCTTATTATAATAATCTGGTCAACAATTACAACTCGCTCGTGAGCGCAAACAAGTTGATAGTTGATAAATATAATGCGGAGGCAAACGCATACAACGCCTGTCTTGCCGCTGAATAAAATGAAAGGAGGTTTTTTTGCAGTTTACAAACCAAAAGGCCCAAGTTCTTTTTGGGTGGTGGCGCAGGTCCGCAAGATTGTAGGCCATGATAAAAAAGTTGGACACGCCGGAACTCTCGACCCTTTGGCAGAGGGTGTTTTGGTTATTGCTGTCGGACGAGAATCAACCAAAAAGATATCCGAAGAAGTTGCCAAAGAAAAAGAGTATATCGCCGAGGTATTTTTGGGCGAAGAAAGTTCCACTGATGATAACGAAGGGGAGAAGACGGAAATAAATAAAGATATCAAGCCGCATAAAGAGGAGATTATTGGAGTTCTTAAAAAATTCGAGGGCGAGACAATGCAGAAACCACCTATTTTTAGCGCAATAAAAGTTACCGGTAAAAATTCATATCTTCTGGCAAGAAAAGGACAGCAGCCAGATCTCAAGGAAAGACAGATATTAATAAATGAAATTGAATTATTGTCATACGAATACCCAATTCTAAAAATTCGGATCGTCACCGGCCCAGGAGTTTATATCCGCGCTTTGTCGCGCGACATTGGTAAGGAACTTAAAACTGGAGCGTATATGTATTCGCTTATTCGCACTCGCGTAGGCAGCTTCAGGGGAGAAGATGCTGTCAGAGTGGAAGATTTGCCGAG
>CAZTBQ010000057.1:0-2644 GCA_964612445.1 uncultured Candidatus Saccharibacteria bacterium
ATGAAAAAACTAGTCATTTTGGGAGGCATCGCGGCCCTCCTGCCGACGTTCGCTTTAGCCGCGTTTGTCGGAGCAGGAGATAATATAGTCGCTCCAGCGCCAGTCGCTGCGCCACAAAATGTTTATTTGGTAGGAGGAACAGTTAACGTTTCCAATAATGTTAACGGTGATGCTCTAGTTGGTGGAGGAACAGTGGTTGTTTCCGGAAACATTGAAAAGGATTTAATGATTGCCGGTGGGAACATCAGCATCCTTGGAGGCTCGGCCGAAGATGTTCGGATTGTTGGAGGAAATATCACCATAAGTAAAAAAGTCAGTGGCGAAGCCATGATTGCTGGTGGACAAATTATTGTTACCTCCGATACTCAAATTAAAGGTGATTCATATATCGCCGGTGGAAGCATCAACTTCTCCGGAACCGAAGAGGGAAATCTTGTTCTAGCCGGAGGTGATGTCCGCGTTGATGGTAAAGTTAACGGAAACCTAAATATTAAGGGAGCCGAAAGAGTAACTTTTGGTTCTCAAGCAGTCGTCAAAGGAATGATTCAATATTCCTCGCCGAGTGAAGCTACAATCGAAACCGGCGCACAGCTCGCCAATGCTCCAGTATTTAAAAAGGTTGAAAGTGCGAGAAAAAATACCGCAAATACTCCTAAAGGATTTTTAGCATTCCTTGGAGTCATGTTCTTCCTTAAATTAATAGCCGTTCTCGGCGCCGCATATCTACTTTGGTATGTATGCAAAAAGAGCATGACTATGGTAATTGAAGAAGTCCATGGAAATTTCTGGAAAGTTTTGCTTCGTGGATTTGGAACCCTTATCTTGGTGCCTGTTGCAAGCTTCATTATTCTATTCACAGTCATCGGATGGATTCCGGCAATAGTTATGCTAATGAGCTATGTCGCACTACTAGTAATCGCCACGCCAGTCGCTTCCATAGTTGCCGCATCGGTGTTGCTAAGACTATTTAAAAAGAATCACGTGAATCTAACCTGGTATCACATTCTTTTCGGGTTTGCAGCCTTAAAACTGATTGCGCTGATTCCAGTAATCGGTTGGTTGGCCTGCTTCGTAATCTACCTAACAGCTTTAGGAGGAGCAGTTGGAGTTATGAAATCCAAATTCTCAGCGCAATAGCAAATGCACTGAAAAAATCCCGACGCTATGTCGGGATTTTTTAGTGTGTTTGACACGCATATCTAAAAGTTGCATATTGTAAACGGCAAATTAAGCGGAAAAAGGAGGCGTTGTGGCATATCGCGACTTCGAAGAAGGACGAAGTGGAGCAGTTGGTCCTTTTAACCTCAAAACCGGAGAAGCTCTCAGGGATTGGGAATCAGGCTATAAGATTCGTTTGATTGAAGAAAATCGACAAGCCAGAGAGGAAGAACAAGCCAGGGCGGAAAGCTCTGACTATTCGTCTGGCTCAGGAGATGGATTTAAATCTTGGGTTTCTCTTGGGTTCGGTCTCGGCTTCATGTGCAGTTTTTGGCTCTCTATCCCATTAGCCCTTATCCTTCGCGAGATCGGTATTCCAGGTTTTTTAAATGCGTTAGCCGTTTCCATTATTGTGATTTTTGCCGCGTGCCTGAAATTCTCGCATTCTATTCGCTTCTACTAGTTCAGCAAACTTCCGCCCACTGGGCGGTTTTTTTTTATTTCTGGGAGACAGGGGAATCTCATGTCGCTTCGCTCTTTCAGAACCCACGGTTCTTTTCTTTGCTGGGGGACTAGGAGTCGGACCTAGATACCTTCCTTCAAAGGGAAGTGTCCTACCATTAGACGATCCCCCAGAAAAGAAAACAACGTTTTTTACTACTTCAGCGAATAAATTGTACAATACCATTGACCCATCCGGCAACCATTCGCGTATATTTCGAACTTCTTTTCACTATTACCCGCAAAACCCCGGTATAATTATCTCCGACATTTTTTCTTACAGTTCCGTCTTTATTTCTTTTAAAATAGACCCCTTCAAAATACTTTCGCTCAAATCCAGTTTTCATCATCCAAAAAGATATTATCTTCTCCGATTTCTCCTTATACATGTCGTGCAAATAAAGATGAAAGTGAATGTCATCACGAGGAATATTTAAAGAATTCTGTAGCCAAAATAAAAAATATTTTATCATCTCGGGATCAGAATTTGAGAATACAAGCGGGCTACCGGGATGCCAATCTTTTTCCTTTGACCCTTCTGCCCAATAAAGAGCAACACCAATTAGCCACTGCTCTCGCGACGAAAGATTTTTAATTTGAGCACTTGAATCGGTCAGAATTTTCTGAACTCTTGCCAAACGAGCCGCCTTTTTTACTGAAGCTCCTTTCAAGGCGGAAGCCAAGCGCTTTTCGGTTATTCGCTGTTTTTGTTTTTTACTCAATCCAACAGAATAAAGCCAATCTGACAAAGTGGACTTGGCAACCGAAATTTCTAAAAGAATCTCTGAGTAGGTGAGTCCGGCCCTCCTTAGTTTAATAGCTTTTTCCTTTAGCTCATTATTTATAGCCATAGGTTATATGCCTAATTATACACTATCCATGTTCGGAAAAATAATCTACACCCTCAACATTCCAACATTCTGGAGAATGTTGGAATGTTGTAAGAACCCATAATATAGAAAAGCTCCGGCGCGAGGGCCGGAGC
>CAZTBQ010000058.1:0-2507 GCA_964612445.1 uncultured Candidatus Saccharibacteria bacterium
GGTTGTGCGGGAGCCCCTTTAGGGGTGATGCATGCATATCCAGGTGTGCAATGATTTTCATATTGTTTACTTTCTAATTTTACCCCACCATCGCCGAATCCCAAATTTGAGAATATCGAGAATTTTAAATCTATGTACCCCATAACATATATGTTATGGGGTAAAATAAATAGAAATTTTGGATTAGTACTTTCCGCAGGATAGATATATTCGAACAATCCTTCTTTGCTAAAGCTTCGAAGGATTATTGAGAACTTTCTGGTGCTCAATAAAAATACCCCTACCAGAGGGGTAAATACTTGTACCAGAAGGTCTTGTACGATGCTGAAAATAACACAAACCAAAAGGTAAATTCGAAAATCAATCCAATGATATGGCTCATCTTATTCGTACATCGAGGAGAGAATAATACCTTTTCCCCGTGGTATTCATGGTGCTCCACTGCTATTTGTCGGCATCTCAAGAACACAATAAGCAAACTGAGTGATATTCCAAAAAGTAGAGACTGAATCAAAAGCTTATCCATCCGATCCTCCTCTTTTGAACTGGTTCTGACTCGCAAGCCTATTGAATCTAATAGATTTGCGAGTAAAAAAAGGCCCCTTAGCGGGGCAGGTACTGATACCAAAAGAAATAGAACGAACCAGCGATCACAAGGGCAATGAGAGCCGGGAAAGTGAAGAGGAACTTCTTGTCTCCTTCGTAATTCGGACACTTTTTCGAAAGAACTTCTTTGTCAAAAACAAATTCGTCGTGCCAGGTCATCATGAGCATACCAATGAGGTAGAGAGCTCCGAAGTAGCTCATGATGCCGATAACGATTGCAAGAATGAGCTTCGTAACTGCGTCCATTTAATCCTCCTTCGTATTTTCGAGCTTTGTTGATTATAACACTTTTAGGATATATTGCAAGATGATTCGCTGCGCTAATCTTTGCCTAATCTGGCAATATCTGTTATAACTAAGCTCAAATGTTAGTTGATGATGTAATTATAAAAGTTAAAGCTGGCGACGGTGGAGATGGAAAAGTGGCATTTAATAAGAATTTAATGGCACTTGGACCTGTCGGCGGCAGTGGAGGTAACGGCGGAAGTATCTACTTTGAAGGAGTGGCGGATTTAGGAATACTTAAAAATTTTAGATTTAAAAAAGATATTCTAGCAGAGGATGGAGAGAATGGGCGCGGACAATATATTGACGGAAAACGCGGAGCGGAATTGATACTTAAGGCGCCAGTTGGGACAGTTATACATAATTTAACAACCGGAGAAACTCAGGAAATTTTATCAATTGGTCAGAAAATTTTAGTTGCTCAAGGCGGCCATGGAGGAAAAGGAAATTTTCATTTCCGAGGTCCAAAGAATACCAGCCCGACCCAGTTTCAGTTTGGCTTGCCCGGGGAAGAAGCTGAGCTCCATTTGGAATTAAAATTAATTGCCGATGTTGGCTTAATCGGTTTACCGAATGCCGGAAAATCTAGTTTACTCAATGAACTTACCAGCGCCAACTCCAAAGTTGCAAATTATCCGTTTACGACCCTGGAGCCTAACCTCGGTGTTTATTACGACTTAATTTTGGCGGATATTCCTGGACTTATTGAGGGAGCATCAACCGGAAAAGGATTGGGGATTAAATTTTTGAAACATGTGGAACGAACCAAAATTCTTTTTCACTTGGTTTCTTGTGATTCCGCAAATCCGGTTAAAGATTATACGACTGTCCGCGCCGAACTTAAAAAATATAATCCGGAGATGTTAAAGAAAAAAGAATACGTATTCTTGAGCAAGAGCGATGAGCTTTCAGAAAAAAATTTAGCTAAGCTTGTGAAAAAATTTACTACTAAGAAAATCAAGGCTTATCCCCTATCTATTTTGGTTGATAAGAGTTTGGAAAACGTAAAGAAGATTTTAAATAAGATTGCAGAAGTTAAATAAACCCCGTAGTAGATCGAGCACTCGCCTTTTTAAATTGGCGCGAATCGTTAGTTATATCGGATTCTTGTCAAAATTATAAAATTGACTGACTATCGTTGCTGTTTAGGCGAATAAGCCAATTGTGCTCGGCTCACTACCGGGTAAAACAAAACCCCTAAATGGGGTTAGATTTTATACCGACTAAAATCTCTTCTTCGTCTTCTTCATCGTCGTCCTTTAAGATATCATAAAGCGGCGAAAGCTTGTAAGACATATCATCCGCAACACTTCTTAACTCAGAATTAACCTCAGCCTTTTCGAAAAGCACAGCCCAGCCGATTGAATCCATCTTAAATAATCTGGCCTTTTCGAGAACCAGCCTATGCTCTTCTTGCCCATGAAGTTTGATGTGCCGAACAGCATCCATCAACTCACTCGCGTTGGTTGCCGCAGTAACTGCCTTGATGACAAGGGCTCTGTCTTTGCGCGACAGAAAACGAACCTTGGCTGCCTTCTTCTTTAGGCGCTTGAGGGCCTTTAAGAGCTTCAACTAATTACCTCCTCTAAAATTAATTTGCCGTTTTGAATATTATT
>CAZTBQ010000059.1:0-2459 GCA_964612445.1 uncultured Candidatus Saccharibacteria bacterium
AGAAACTAGAAGACGTGTACCATACTCGCGCTAAAAGCCTTCGTCTTTTAATTAACTATTTTCCTGTGGTTGGACTTCAGGGGCTGATTACTAAAACCTGGTCAAGATTAAGAGAGGACAGACGTAACGAAAAATATATCTCCTGTGGAATAGGGAGAATATTGGAAACTCCCAAGAACTCTTCATTCAAAGTTGGAGACACAGTTGAGTTTGTTGCTCCGTGGCATCCGGCTCTGGTTGAGAGGATTGTTTTGCCGGAGGAATTAGTTTCAAAAGTCTTAAGCGGCTCCGAAACTCTTAAAACTAAAGACGACAAAATTTTATATTTGCCTCTGCGCGAGAAGAAGGATGGTGTTTGGTGGAAGAAGCTAAAGGCATGGAGTGTATATTCAGGAATAGAAATATCTCCAGACGTCCAGACAAAGTTAATCCAGGATTTAAATAGCGAATTGAGGAATACGGAATGGTCAGCTGCGGAAATAATTAACGCCGAAAATTCAGAGCCTATTTCGGATACCAAAGGAAAGATTATTCACGAAAAGATGCCCGTGAAAAGGGGAATTCTTTTTGGTTACGGCAACTATGCAAAAATAAATATAATTCCATATTCCAGGCCATATGTGGAAATAAATTCAGTGCACGAAATTGATCCGACGCAGATATTCATCGAAAAAAGAGTGGAGAAGTGGGACGCTGCTCCATTACCTCGCGAGAACGAGAAAGCAGATGTATTTTATGTTGCGAGCTATAATCACACGCATAACGACATAACCTTACATGCACTTAAGCACGGGGCGTATGTTGTCGTAGAAAAGCCAGTAGTCATGGACTATGACGAGCTGTCTTCGCTCGAAGGAGCTTTAAAGCAGTCCGGCAGAAAGTTATTTATTGGTTTCCATAAGAGGTATGGAACTTTTAATAAACTAGCCATGAAAGACCTTGGTGTGAAGCGCGGAGACCCAATTTCGTATCACTCTATTGTTTATGAACTTAGGCAGCCTGAATTTTTCTGGTACAACTGGCCGGTCTCCAGGAGCACATTTTTATCTAATGGGTGTCACCAAGTGGATCATTTTTTACATCTCAACAATTGGAGCAAGCCCATAAATTGCGATATAAAACTTTTACAAGACGGAGCGGTAGAGGTTTGGATTGAATTGGAAAACGGCGCAACATTTACAACTACTTTCAGCGAAAAAGGCAGCTTGCGTGTTGGTCCTAGAGATATTGTAGAGCTTAAAGTCCATGGGAAGAACGTAAGAATTACTGATGCAATCAGATATATGTCGGAAGATAATCACCGAATAATCAGAAGAAAGAGAATATTCAAAACCGATAGTTATAGAGAAATGTATCAGGAAATAGGAAGAAAGATAGCGAATAATGAAGAAGGAGATTCTATCGAGTCAGTCATTATGACTTCAAAAATTATGCTTGAGCTAGAAGCTAAGCTGGAAAGAATGAAAGGGTGGGGCGATAGGTATGAAAAAGCTAAAAAAACATTTGAGAATTACATTAAGTAATTTAAGATGAAAAAAAGGATTCTAATTGTTTCCGACTCGTATCCTCCGGAGCTCCGTTCAGCCTCCGAATTAATGAGGGACTTGGCCGAGGGGCTGTCCGAAAAAGGTCACGAACTTTTTGTCGTGACTTCCTATCCAAAGTTTAATTTGGCAGAAAACTCCGCCAAAGAATATCCACAATTATCTGAAGAAAACGGAGTAAAAGTAATCAGGGTCAAGGGGCTGCCTCACCACAAGGTTAATTTTGTGGTGCGCGGTATAGCTCAATTAATATTGCCGTTTCTTTTTTATAAAGCAGTACGCAAAAATATATCCGGCAAACTGGACTGCGTTATTCTGCATAGCCCGCCGCTTCCTTTATCTTCCGTCTCGGCCAAAATCGCGCAAAAGTATTCGGGAAAATATATTTTAAATCTGCATGACTTTTTCCCTCAGAACGCAGTGGATTTAGGAATCCTTAAAAACAAATTAATAGTTTGGTTTTTTGAAAGGATGGAGAGGCGAGCATATAAAGACGCCGATTTTATTGTTGTCCCGTCGGAGAGTCATAAAAAGTTTCTTATCGAAAACAGAGCCATAAGCCCTTCGAAAATCCAGGTAGTTCAGCACTGGGTAGACATGGAGCAATTTATTGCAGCTAAAAGAACTGGGAGATATAGAAAATTGTATGGCCTCGAGAATAAATTCATCTTTCTTTTTGCCGGAGTCCTTGGACCGTCTCAAGGGCTAGACTTTATATTAAACGTTGCGGATAGGGTTCGCGAAGAAAGAGACATCCACTTTTTATTTGTTGGGGACGGAATGATGAAAGAGATTCTCGTTAATCAAGCCAAAAAAATGCAACTCGAAAATGTTAGTTTTGAGCCATTTGTTTCTAAGGAGGAATATCCATTTTTGGTCAAAGATGTAGATGTCGGAATGATTTCTTTAACCGAT
>CAZTBQ010000060.1:0-1737 GCA_964612445.1 uncultured Candidatus Saccharibacteria bacterium
GCCGAGCACGAATATAGTGAATCGGCGGAATTGAAATCGCCGATCTTCGAAGAGATTCAAAGCAGCTCACTCGACAATCCGCGACTGGAAAGCTTATCAGTTGATTTACAAGATAAAATTTTGAGGTACTCCATTTCCGCCGACCGGCTATCGATGGCGAGTAGAAATCTTGCTATCGGGCATGGCGATAGAGAAGAGGTGGTCAGGGCGGATGAGGCGAGGAGGAGAGCTCACGACGCATTAATCGATCAACTCAACATTCTTTCTAGAGCATTTAAGGAGGAAGGCCTTCCGAACGAATGGCGGCGAAAAATCGGATTGGACCGAGAAGAAATCGGCGCTTGGGCGTTCGGCGTTGCCGAATACCTGCGCGCCAAAACGAAGGAAGAGCTTCAGTAGAGAAAGGGAGGCACCGTGGAAACTCTCGCAGGAATCAGAGAATTCTGTGAGACCAACTCTCGCGGCTTGCGTGCTCGTTGGCACAGGGTTGCAGGTCTCGGCCTGCAGATTCACATCCATGAGCTGGAGAATGCCTTGCGCAATCTCCATGGCGAACCTCTTCGCAAGAAGGATCGACTCTACTCCGATTTCAGGAACGCTCTTACCGAGCTTCGGGAAAGTTGTGCAAAATTTGGTGTTTCCGTTTCCGATTTCAAGCCGGAGAACGTCGCTGCTCTTTTGAGATAAAAATTCAAACCCCATTTATGGGGTTTTATTTTTACCGAGTGCATGAAATGTGCTCGGTAATCCTTCGCAACCCCGCCAGCTGGCGGAGAAGAAGGATGCCTAACTAGCAATAAACTTTTTCACGAACTTCTCCGCCTCATTTACATTTTTAATCCATCTAATATTTTTATCGCGCTTAAACCAAGTCATCTGGCGCTTGGAATAATCAACGATTTGTTTTTCAAGTTGAGTCAACATTTCTTTCTTTGAAATTTTTCCGGATACATATCTGCCTAAGTATCGATACTCTAGGCCAAAGTCCTCAAGACGTTTTAGGCTAACTCCTGATTTTATTAGTTTTTTTATTTCTGCCACCATGCCACTTTTCATTCGTTTAAAAAGACGCAGATGAATTCTATTTTTTATAATTTCTATCGGAAAAGTTATCCCAATTTTTAAAACATTATATTTTTCGGACGAGTTAATTTTTGGAACGGGCTTCCCAGTTTTATAAATAATCTCCAAGGCGCGAATCAAGCGGCGCGGATTTTTTGAATCAATATTCGAGGCACGCTCCGGATCTAATTTTTTTAATTCGGCAAAAAGTTCAGTGGTAGTTTTTTTCTCTAAAGTTTTTCGGAGTTTCATGTCCGGAGGAACAGCAGGAAAGTTTTGATTGGATATCAGAGCATCGATATAATGTCCGGTTCCGCCGCAAATAATCGGCAACTTATTTTTCTTAATAATTTTTGCGAGTTCTAGATTTGCAAGTTTTTTGTAATTCTCTACGGTAAAAATCTTTTTCGGGGAGACGACGCCTAGAAGATGGTGGGGGACGCCGCGCATTTCCTTTTTGGTTATCTTCCCGGTGCCGATATCCATTCCTTTATAAACCTGGCGGGAATCAGCAGAAATAATCTCAGCTCCAGAATAGCCAAGTTTTCGCGCTTGCCCTGAGCGATTTACCCCGAGTATTATCGAGGGAAGTCGAAGGGCCAATTCAACCGCTAGGTCGGATTTGCCGCAAGCAGTCGGTCCCAAAACAACGACAATCTTAGGTTTTTTGGTCAT